>DASQJO010000168.1:0-2474 GCA_035630955.1 Kineosporiaceae bacterium | reverse complement strand
GACCACCTGCGCGTACGTCAGCGATCCGTCCGGCGCAACTCCCCCGCGCAGGGTGTCGACGTGTGTGTCCCAGCCGGCCCGCTCGGACGCAGCGCGCGCCCCCCAGCTCTCGTCGGCCCGCCAGCCGGCCAGCGTGCTGTCCAGCTCCGTCAGCGTCGCCCTCGCGTCGCCGACGAGCGGGTGGGAGGCGTGCTTCACGGCGTCGAATCTCGCCGTGTTGAGCGCGACGACGCGCACGCCCTCGGCGAAGGCGGTCCACGAGGAGGTCGTGAAGTCCTGCAGCCGGGTGCCCACGGCGAGCACGACGTCCGCCTCGCGGGCGAGGGTGTTGGCGGAGGTGGACCCGATGATGCCGAGCGGGCCGCCGTGCAGCGGATGGTCATGCGGGACGAGGGTCCGCCCCGCCGGCGTCTCCACGACGGGGACGCCGTGGGCCTCGGCGAACCCGAGGACCTCCGCGCGGGCACCGGAGTAGCGCGCTCCGCCGCCGACGACGAGCAGCGGGCGGTGCGCCGCCCGCAGGATCCGCTCGGCCTCGGCGAGCGCGGCGACGTCGGGACGCGGCCGCGGCACCCGGTGGAGCCGCTCGGCGAACATCGCGACGGGGAAGTCGTACTCCTCGGCCTGCACGTCCTGCGGCAGGGCGAGGACGACGGGACCCGCGTCCGCGGGGTCGGTGAGCACGCGCGCGACCTGCGGGAGCGTGGCGAGCAGCTGCTCGGGGCGGGTGATCCGGTCGAAGTACCGGGAGACCGGGCGGAAGGCGTCGTTCACCGTCGCCGTCGGGTCGCCGTAGTGCTCGACCTGCTGCAGCACGGGGTCGGGTCCGCGCCCGGTGAACGTGTCACCGGGCAGCAGGAGCACGGGCAGCCGGTTCGCGTGCGCCAGGCCCGCGGCGGTGACCATGTTGAGCGCGCCGGGACCGATCGAGGAGGTCGCGGCCATGACCTGGCGCCGCTCTGTCGCCTTCGCGTGCGCGACGGCCGCCAGCGCCATGCCCTCCTCGGTCTGGCCACGCCAGGTGGGCAGCTCGTCGCGGACGTCGTAGAGCGCGGTGCCGAGGCCGAGCACGTTGCCGTGGCCGAAGATCCCGAAGACGCCCGCGAACAGCGGCACGACGGTGCCGTCGAGGAGCTCCGAGCGCTGGGCCACCATCCACCGGACGAGCGCCTGCGCCGTCGTGAGCCGGACGGTGCCCCCCTGACCGGATGGCGTGTCGGTGCCGACGCCCTGCGAGGTGTCGGTGAGGGTCACGAGCTCCTCCTCGAGGTGGTGACGCGCGGGTCGACCGCCTGCCCCGTCCAGCTCTGCCGGATCCAGGCGTGGGCGGGGTCGTCGCAGAAGGCCATGGAACGCTGCGCGCCCGGCCCGGCGAGGACGTTGAGGTAGTACATGGGGTAGCCGGGAGCGGCCGCGCACGGGCCGTGGTAGCCGTACGGCACGAGGACGACGTCGCCGTCGCGTACCTCGATCGACTCGTCGAGCGGCGGCAGGGCGGCGTCGGCGTGCTCGGGCCCGGTGTAGGTGCGGTGCAGGCCGAAGCCCTCCGGGGACGGCGTCAGCTGGTCCGGGCCCGCGATCCGGTAGTAGTAGATCTCCTCGTTGACGACCTCGCAGGGCTGCGTCACGTCGTGCTTGTGGGGTGGATGGCTCGACCAGTTGCCGGGGGGCGTGATCAGCTCGCAGGCGACGAGCTTCTCGGCATGGTCCCAGGCCCCGGGCGCGGCGAAGTTGCGGACCAGCCGCGTCGACTGACCGGCGCCGCGGATCTCGACCGGGACGTCGTCCGCCGCGCCGTACGCGGGCGGCAGCCGGCGTTCGCACCGCGCGCTCGGGAGGGCGACCTCCGCGCCCCGGTCGCTGACCAGGGTCAGGGCGCTGTCCCGGCCGGCGTAGACGAGGTCGGTGGCCGACGTGAACACCGACCGGCGGCCCGCCAGCTCGAACCGGGCCCCGCTCCCGGACCCGTCGCCGACCTCCACCTGCAATGAGCCGGCGAGGGGCAGCACGAGGAGCTCGCTGTCCCCCGTCGCCAGGGTCACCGGTGTGCCCGCGGTGAGCCGCAGCACGCGCAGGCCGCTGTAGGTCCAGCCGGCGTCGTCGGGGGTGAGCAACACCAGCTCCTCGGCGGCCGTCCCCGCCAGCGTCCCGTGCCGGCGCAGCAGTCCGGACGCGCGGGTCGGGGTGGCCGTCACGACGTCACCGCCACGTGGTTCGAGGCGGCCGGGCGGGCGGCGCGCAGGGCCCGGGCGGCGGCCGCCACGGCGGCGCCGACGTCCCCGCCCGGCGGGTAGAGCAGCGCCCTGCCGACCACGAGCCCGCGGACCGCGGGCTCGCGCAGCGCGAGCGACCAGCTCGCGAGGTCGTGCTCCGGGTCCGGCCCGGGGACGCCGCCCAGCACGACGCAGGGCAGCGTCGTCGCGGCGAACACCGCGGAGGGGTCGTCACAGGCCGGCAGCTTCAGCCAGGTGTGC
>DASQJO010000167.1:0-6174 GCA_035630955.1 Kineosporiaceae bacterium | reverse complement strand
GAGGACCTGACCGTCAAGCAGACGCTGTTCGCGAATCTGGACGACATCTGCGCGCCGGGCACCGTCCTTGCCAGCACGACCTCGTCGCTGCCGGTCATCGAGTGCGCGTCCGCGACGTCGCGCCCCGCGGACGTCGTCGGGCTGCACTTCTTCGACCCGGTGCCGGTGGCCAGGCTCGTCGAGGTCGTCGAAACTGTCGCCGCCGCCCCGGACGCCGTCGCGACCGCGCTCGCCGTCGTCGAGCGGCTCGGCAGGCGCGCCGTCCGGTGCACCGACCGGGCGGGCTTCGTCGTCAACGCGCTGCTCTTCCCGTACCTCAACGACGCCGTGCGGATGCTCGCCGAGAACTACGCGACCGCCGACGACATCGACACCGCGATGAAGGCCGGCTGCGGGTATCCGATGGGCCCCTTCGAACTGCTCGACGTCGTCGGACTCGACGTCGCGCTGGGGATCCAGCGCTCGCTCTACCTGGAGTCCCGCGAGCCCGGCCACGCGCCGGCGCCGCTGCTGGAGCAGCTGGTCACCGCCGGGTACCTGGGCCGCAAGACCGGTCGCGGGTTCCGCACCTACCGGTGACGAACCCGCTCGGCACGGCGCTGCTGGCGGCGGCGGACGGCGTCTTCCCGGCCGTCGACGGGCTCGTCGAGGTGGTGCCGCCCTACCTGGACGGTGTCGAGGCCGTCGTCTCGTTCACCGGGCACTCGGTGGTCGCCACGACGCTGCCGCTGGACAGCTTGGTCGCCGCCGGTGCCGACGGCTTCGCCGGGGCCACGTCGCTGCCGGTGCTGTCACTGCTCGCCGGCGCCGCCGGGACGGTCGACGTCCTCGACGCCCTGCTCGTGGCGCGCGGCACCGGTGGGGGAGGACTGCCGGAACGCCCGGACCTGTCCGACCACGAGCGCGTCCGCTACGCCCGGGCCTGGCGCGCCGACGTCCGGGTCTTCGGGGACGACCACGGGCTCGTGACGCTGTCGCGGGGGCTGGGCGGGGTCCGCGAGTTGTCGTTCGAGGTGTCCCAGGACCGGCGCGGGCGCGGGCACGGCCGTGCGCTCCTGCGGCAGGCGCGCGCGCTCGTGCCGGCCGGCGAACCGCTGTTCGCCGCGGTCGCGCCGGGCAACGCGGCCTCGCTGCGCGCCCTGCTCGCGGCGGGCTTCACCCCGATCGGCTCGGTGCTGCTGATCCGCCCGGCGCGGACCTGACTCGCGCGAGGGGTCAGCCGCAGCCGCAGGCCCCGCCGCAGCAGCCGCCGCCGGGCGAGCCGGACGATCCGGCCGTGACGGCGGACCCCGACCGTCCCGTCAGGCCGACCGTCGGCAGCAGGCGCACCGTGTCGTCATGGCCGTGCGGGCACGGCGCCGGCTCGCCGACGCGGTCCATCGGCCGGCTGATCTCGAAGGTCGTGCCGCACGCGCGGCACCGGACGTCGTACCTCGGCACGAGCGTTCCCCGTTCGTCGACAGGACTGCTGACGAGGCCAGTGTGCCTCCCGCCCCCGACACTGGGGACGTGCCCCGCAGCAACCGTCCTCGCCGCGCCGCGGGCCGCGCCCGTCCGGCGCCCGCGGACGCCGAGGACCTGCAGACCCGGCTCGTCCACGGCGGCGGCCGGCTGGAGGAGCATCCCGACGGTGCGTGGCGGGTGCGCCCCGTGGCGGGCGTGGCGGCCGCGAAGGCGTACCTGTGCCCCGGCTGCCGCCAGCAGATCTCGCCGGGCGTGGCGCACGTCGTCGCGTGGCCGGCCGAGCAGCTCGGCGCGTTCGGCGGGCCGGGCGACCGGCGGCACTGGCACACCGCCTGCTGGGCAGCACGCGACCGCCGCCGCTGATCCCAGCGGCGGCGGTCGGGAACGGAACTCCGCCGGGCCTCAGCGGCGGGCGGCGGTCTCCGGCTGCGCGGGCAGCGTGACCGTCCGGTCCGTGTCGCCCTCGATCGTCTCGGTCTCGTCCTCCTGCGCACCCTGGGGGATCGCCTGCTGCTGTGCCGCCTGCCCCACCTGGGCCGCGCCCGGCACGGACATGGCCCCGAGCAGGTGTCGCAGCTGGTCGAGGTGCCCGGTGATGCTGTCGCGCTGGCGGGTCAGCTCGTCGACCTGGCGCTGCGCGGCACGGCGTGCCCGCTCGGCCTCGGCCTTCGACTCCGACAGGTGCTTGTCGGCCTGCTGCCGGGCCTCGGTGATGATCTGCTCGGCGTTGCGCCGGGCCGTCGCGAGCAGGGCCTTGGAGTGGTCGTCGGCGTCGCGGCGGACGGACTCGGCCTGCTCCACGGCCTTGGCCGCCCGCTGCTCGGCGGCGGCGGCGCGCTGCTCGGCCTCCGCGACCAGCTGGGTCGCCTGCGCGACCGCGGCCTCGTGCCGCTCGGCGTCGACCCGCTCGGCCTCCTCGCGGCGGGCCGCGAGCTTGACCTCGAGGTCGGTCGTCATCTGCTCGACGCGGGCGCGGGTCTCCTCGTGGAGGGCGTTCGCCGCGGCGCGCACCTCGTCGGACTCGCGCTTGGCGTTGTTGCGCAGCTCGTCGACCTCGCGCTTGGCGGCGGCGCGCAGCTCGGTGACCTCGCGCTCGGTCGTCGCCCGCAGCCGCGCCAGCTCGCGCTCGAGCTTGGTGCGCTTCTCGCTCGTCTCGTGCTCGGTGACCGACCGGAGCTTGGCCGCCTCGCGCTCGGCGACGGCCAGCATCTCCTCGGCCTTGCGGGTCGCCTTCGCGACGATCTCCTCGGCCTCGGTGGTCGCGCTCTGCCGCACCTCGGCGCTCTCGCGCTGGGCGGACGCCGTCAGCTCGCCGGCCTCGTTCTGCGCGGCCGCACGGGCCTGCGCGGCCTCGACGCGGGCCTGGGCGAGCGAGTCGTCGGCGTCCTTCGTCGCGGCGGCGATGACGTCGCTGGCCTGCTCCTCTGCGAGGCGCAGCAGCTGCTCGATGCGGGCGCCGAGGCCGCTGTACGAGGGCCGCTCGACCTCCCGCAGCTGCCGGTGGGCCTCCGCGACCTCGCCCGCGAGCTTCATGGCCCGCGAGTCGAGCTCCTCGACCCTGGCCCGCGCGTCGCGGAGGGCGGCTTCGAGCGCCCCGATCCGCTCGTCGACCTGCGTCTTGTCGTAGCCGCTGATCCGTGTCTGGAACAACTGCCCGGTCTGCTCTCCGGCCACTGGCTCGGCCCTTCCTGACCCTTGCGAGTCGTACACGTCGCGGAACCGGATGATCGCTTTCGAGGTGCGCTCCCGGAGCTCCGGGTCCCGGACGCCCAGTCCTTGTCCCGGCGCGAGGCAGACTACCCCCACCTTGCCCTGGTGAAGGTCACGGAAGACGTCAAAAGGGCCTGAGAAGCGCCCAAAAGCGGGTATGTCCGTGACAGTACGGAGTGGTCCAGGCCCCGGCGCATCGCATTGTCGGCCACCCATGCCTCTGCGTAGTCGGCGCCGTGCGAACCGGCGATGCGCCTCAGCTGGTCGCGGGTTCCACGAGCTCGACGAGGACGCCGCCGGCGTCCTTGGGGTGGACGAAGTTGATCCGGCTCCCCGCGGTGCCGCGGTGCGGCTCGTCGTAGAGCAGGCGGATGCCGCGCTCGCGGAGCGTGGCGCTGACGGCGTCCACGTCCGCGACGCGGTAGGCGACCTGTTGCAGGCCCGGCCCGTTGCGGTCCAGGAATCTCGCGATCGTGGACGCCGGGGTCAGCGGCGCCAGCACCTGCACGCAGGAGCCGGAGTCGCCGACCGCGAGCATCGCCTCCCGGACGCCCTGGTCCTCGTTGACCTCCTCGTGGACCACCCGCATCCCGAACACCCTCCGGTAGAAGTCGAGCGCGGCGTCGTAGTCCGGGACGGCGACGCCGACGTGGTCGATGGCGGTGAACAGGCCGGCGGGGAGTGAGCCGGGGGAGGAGCTGGTCATGCGTCGAGGCTAGGGCCGGGTCGCGGGCGCGAGCCGTGACGATTGCCACCACGGCCGCTGTCTGCGCGTCGCCCCGGAGAGTTACGGTGAAGGGCGGCGGAGCCTTCACGAGAGCCCGCCCCGTCCCGCCAGCTGAGGAGCTCACCGTGGCCGATCGTCCGGACACCTCCGCCTCGTCCCCCTCGTCCCCGTCGTTCGACAGGACGCCCGTCCTCGTCGCCGGTGCCCGGACGCCGATGGGCCGCCTGCAGGGCTCCCTCAAGGACTTCTCCGGCGCGGACCTCGGCGGCGTCGCGATCCGGGGCGCGCTCGAGAAGGCCGGCGTGGCGCCCCAGGACGTCGAGTACGTGATCATGGGGCAGGTGCTGACGGCGGGGGCCGGCCAGATCCCGGCGCGACAGGCCGCCGTCGCCGCGGGCATCCCGATGACCGTGCCGGCCCTGACGATCAACAAGGTCTGCCTGTCGGGCCTGGACGCCGTCGCGCTCGCCGCCCAGCTCGTGCGGCTCGGGGAGTTCGACGTCGTCGTCGCGGGCGGCCAGGAGTCGATGTCGCAGGCCCCGCACCTGCTGCTGGGATCGCGGAACGGCTACAAGTACGGCGACGTCCCGCTGCGTGACCACATGCAGTACGACGGGCTGTGGGACGCCTTCACCGACGTCGCCATGGGCGAGCTGACCGAGGCCGCCAACCGGTCCGACCGGTTCTTCGGCCGCGAGGAGCAGGACGCCTTCGCCGCCCGCTCGCACCAGCTCGCCGCACAGGGCTGGAAGAACGGCCTCTACGACGACGAGGTCGTGCCGGTCGCGATCCCGCAGCGCAAGGGCGACCCGATCCTCTTCAAGGAGGACGAGGGGATCCGGCCGGACACCACCGTCGAGACCCTCGCCCGGCTCAAGCCGGCGTTCCGCACGGACGGGACGATCACGGCCGGGTCCGCGTCGCAGATCTCCGACGGTGCCGCCGCCGTCGTCGTGATGGCCCGCGGCAAGGCCGAGCAGCTCGGCCTCACGTGGCTCGCGGAGATCGGCGCGCACGGCGTCGTCGCGGGCCCGGACTCGACGCTCCAGCACCAGCCGGCCGCCGCCATCACGGCCGCCGCCGCGAAGGAGGGCGTCGAGATCTCCGAGCTGGACCTGATCGAGATCAACGAGGCCTTCGCGGCCGTGGGGCTCGCGTCGGTCGCGGAGCTCGGCGTCGACCCGGAGATCGTCAACGTCAACGGCGGCGCGATCGCGCTCGGCCACCCGATCGGCATGTCCGGCGCCCGGCTGGTGCTGCACCTCGCGCTCGAGCTCGCGCGCCGCGGCGGCGGGATCGGCGCTGCGGGTCTGTGCGGCGGCGGCGGCCAGGGCGACGCCCTGATCGTGCGGGTCCCGGCGCGCTGACCCGCCCACCGCCGCGACGGCCCGCCGGGACGGCACACTGACCGGGTGCCTCGCAGCGCCGACGTCCCCGACCTCGTACGGCAGGCGCGCGACGGCTCCCCGCGGGCCGTCGCGCGGCTGGTCTCGCTCGTCGAGGACGCGTCTCCGGCGCTCCGCGAGGTCGCCGCTGCGCTCGCCCCGCTGACCGGGCACGCCCGCGTCGTCGGGATCACGGGCGCACCCGGCGTCGGCAAGTCGACGACGACCTCGGCGGTCGTCCGCGGGCTCCGTGCCCGGGGCGAGCGGGTGGCCGTGCTCGCCGTCGACCCGTCGTCGCCGTTCACGGGCGGCGCGCTGCTCGGCGACCGGATCCGGATGCAGGACCACGCCCTGGACCCCGGCGTGTTCATCCGGTCGATGGCCACGCGGGGCCACCTCGGCGGCCTGTCGTGGGCGACGCCGCAGGCGGTCCGGGTGCTCGACGGCGCCGGCTTCGACGTCGTGCTCGTCGAGACGGTCGGCGTCGGGCAGAGCGAGGTCGAGGTCGCGGGGCTGGCCGACGTCACCGTCGTCCTGCTCGCGCCGGGCATGGGCGACGGCGTCCAGGCGGCCAAGGCCGGGATCCTCGAGGTCGGTGACGTCTTCGTCGTCAACAAGGCGGACCGCGACGGCGTCCAGGCGACCGTGCGCGACCTGCGCCACATGATCTCCCTCGGGATGCCGGACGGACCGCGGTCGCCGCAGGACCCGCCGCGGTGGCGGCCGCCGGTGCTGACCACGGTGGCCTCGACGGGGCAGGGGATCGAGGAGCTGCTCGGCGAGCTCGACCGGCACCGGGACTGGGCCACGACGACGGGGGAGCTGCGCGGGCGGCGGCTGCGCCGGGCCGAGCGCGAGGTCGAGGCGATCGCCGTGACCGCGCTGCGC
>DASQJO010000166.1:0-5664 GCA_035630955.1 Kineosporiaceae bacterium | reverse complement strand
GCGCCGCGACGTGGGCGAGCGCCGCGCCGTCGAGGGCGCGCAGTAGCGCGGTGGCCGTGGCCGTGTCGCCGTCGAGCCGGCGGGCGCCGGGGTGGACGCCGGCCACGGCGGCCACCTCGCGGGCGGCGTCCGCGAGCCCCGGACCGGCCGCGACGACCACGCCGTTGCCACCATGAGCACCGTCGTCGCTCGGCCCGCCGCGCCCCGTCGTCCGGAGCCACAGCCCGGTGGACGGCGCGACCGTGACGACGCGCCCCGCGCAGGTGGGCAGCGCGGCCCAGGGCACGGCGTGCCAGGGCCCGGACGGCGTGAGCACCAACGCCCGGTCCGCCAGCGCCGCGGCGAACGGCGCGAGGAGCGCGACATCGACGCGGGCCGCCGCGGCGGCGTAGCCGGCGGCCGCCGCGTCGAGGGCACGCACGGATCCCGTGCCCCGGGCGAGCCGGGCGGCGGCGAAGCGCAGGGCGTCGAGCTCGGCGGCGACGGCGTCGACGGGGCCGAGGTCGCGCAGCAGGGTCGCGCGGCCCCCGGCGGCGGCCCCCCGGACGAGCACGCCGTACGCGTGGCCGCGGTGCTCGACGAGCTGGAGCAGCACCGCGTCGCCGAGGGTGCGGCGCAACGCGGCACGGTCGAGGCGGACGCCCGGCGACGGGGTGCCCGGCGCGTCGGCGGTCAGGCTCCGGCGCCGGACGTCGCGCTCGAGGGCGAGCTGACGGGCGAGCGCGCGCCGCGGGTCGCCGCCCTCGAGCAGCGCGCGCTCGGCGTCGGACGCGCTCTGCCGCAGCGCGTCCAGCGAGTCGGTGAGCGCGTCGTCCGACGGGTGACGCGCCCGCAGGGAGGCGGCCCGGCCGCGCTCGCTCCAGGTGAGCACCTCCCACGGGTCGCCGTCCTCGAGGGCGAGGTCGAGGCCGACCCCGAGCAGCTCCAGGGCGTGCCCGGTGGCCAGCGTCTGGAGCTCGGTGGCGCCGAGGCTGAGGCGGTGCCGGTCGAGGTCCCGGACGCCGGCGCGCAGGGCGGCACGCGCTGCTCGTCGGTCCCCCTCGACGGTGTGGAGCAGGGCGCGCGCGTGCGCCGCGGCGATCCGCAGCTGCACGGGGCCGCGAGCGCGGCCGGCTCGCACCGCGCGGGCGAGGTCGCCGCGGGCATCGTCCGGGTGCCCGGCAGCGAGCGCGAGCCGGGCGGCGACGATTCGGGCGCCCAGTGCCTGCAGCTGCCACCCCTGCTCGGCGAGCAGGTCCGCGACGCGTAGCACGGAGCGGCGGGCCGACGTGGGGGTGGCGGCGACGCCGCCGCTCTCGAGGTCGGCGACGACGGTGAGGTGCCGGGCGAGCGCGGCCGGCGCGGCGAACCGTGTGCCGGCGGCGTGCTGGGCGGCGGCCGCCTGCTCGCGGGCGGCGGCGAGGTCGCCGCGGAGCAGGGCGACCCGTGCCGCGAGGAGGTGGCACTCCGCGGCCGGGCCGGGCGTGCCCCGCGTGGTGAACCCCTCCGCCGCGACCAGGGCGGCGTCCCAGGCCTCGGCGAGCATCCGGGCGTCGAGCAGCGCCTCCGCACGGTGCCAGGCCGCCTCAGGTTCGCCGCCCGCGTGCGGGCCGAGCGCGGCGTCGGCGACGTCGAACCAGCGCAGCGCCTGCGGGACCTTGCCCTGCCGGGCGAGCACCCACCCCAGGTTCGCCGCGGCGTCGGCGGCGTGCCTGGTCTCCCCGGCGCGGTCGAAGAGCGCACGGGCGCGTGCGAGCTCGGTCGCGGCCTGGCCGAGCGCGCCGGCGTGGGTCTGGACGAGGGCGATGTTGTGCAGCGCGACGGCCTGCCGGAGCTCGTCGCCCAGCTGCCGGAAGGCCTCGTGGGCGGCCCGGTACCCCGTGAGCGCGTCGCCGAGTCGGCCCTCAAGGTGGTGCACGTAGGCGCGCTGCCCCGCGAGCCGCGCGGCGTCGACCCCGCGCAGGTGGGGCTCGGCGGCGGACAGGCTGGCGAGCGCGGCGCGGGTGCGGCCCCGCTCCGCGAGCGCCGCGGCCAGGGTCAGCCGGGCCCGCGCGGCGCGCTCCGGCATCCCTGCCGCGTCGGCGACGCGGGCGGCGGCGCGCAGCGCGTCGACGGCGGCGACGGTGTCGTGCCGGACCCACGCGGCCCGGCCGATCGCGACGCGCGCGTCGACGCGCAGCCCGGCCGGCAGGGACCGGCGCCGCAGCAGCTGACGGGCGAGCCGGTCGGCGGTCTCGGGGTCGCTGTCGGCAAGGGCGAGCGCACGCTCGGCGAGCCGCGCGGCCTCCACCACGCGCCCGGCCTCCTCCTCGCGACCCCGGCCCCGGACGGAGCGCTGGCGAGGAAGGGCGACGGATGTCGAGCTCACGTCCGGCCCTCCCCTCCGGCGACGCCCCCAAGTCTTGACCTTGGTGGTATCGGGCGTAAAGGCTTCGAACTCGCTGGGACAGCACACGCACGGACGAATCCGTCTCCAGGGGGCTACGTATGAGTACCGGTGAGTTCTCGAACAACGCGGGTTACGAGCATCCCGGCGATGACCCGGGCGAGCCCGGCGAACGCCTCGCACCTCCCGTCGCGGCATTCCCGAAGGGTGTCGCCGAGTCGTCCCACGCCTTCGGCCCCTACCTCTACAGGCAGGACGAGATCGTCCACGTGGCGCCGTCGAGCGAGGAGCGGTTCGGCGATCTGCAGCGGCTCCGATCGGTGCTCGCGGACGGCGACCTTCAGCGGCGGCTCTTCTGGGACGTCGTCCTGACGCGGCTCTTCGGGGAGTTCCCACCGGAGCACCACGACGAGGAGCGTTCCTTCTCCCAGCGGCTCGTGTCGCTGCTCCGCGCGCTGTGGGCGCTGCTGCGGCTCCTCCTCGTGGCCGTGCCGCGGCGGCTGCGTGTCCCGGTGGAGATCGAGGAGGAGGGCCGGATCCGGAATGCGACGACGGTCGTCCGGCTGAAGCCCGTTCCCGGCGTCCCTGACCTGGTGCCGGCCCTCGTGCAGCGGGTGCTGCGCTACTCGGCGGAACCGCCGCCACGGGTCTCCCGCTTCACCGGGGGCGACACGAACTCGGCGCCCGCCGAACGGCCGGCGGGCCCGAGCATCGCCCCGCTCCAGGTCTTCTGGACCGCGCCGCACCCCATCGGGTTCAGCGCGGCGCCACCGCGGCCAAGCAGGGTGCCGCCGCCCCCGCTGCCCCGGTTCGAGGACCCTGCGGACGCCGTCGTGATCGCGGTGCTCGACAACGGCGTCGACGCCTCGCTGCCGTGGTTTGGGCAGCCGGCGGCGGTGCAGCTCCTCGACGGACAGATCGATGCCGCCGACCCCTCACCGGCGAGCGGGAGCACCCTCGACGCCTTCGCGTGCCACGGCACCTTCGTCGCCGGCGTCGCGCTCGCCGAGGCGTACCGGCTGCACGACGAGGAGGGCCGCCCCGGGCAGGTCAAGATCGTGTCCATCCGGGTGACGGGACCCGACGGCTACGTCTCCGACGAGGAGGCCGCGGACGGCCTCGAGCGGCTCGGAAACGCCGTCACGGCCGGCCGGATCCAGCGCCCGGACGCCGTCCTCATGGCGTTCGGCGGGTTCGCCCACGACGGGATGAGCCCGGCCGTGCCGCTCGTGCAGGACGCCGTTCGCACCCTGGTCGGTGACCCTGCCCTGGCCGGCACCGTGTTCGTGGCGTCGGCGGGGAACGAGGGCATGTCCCGCCAGGTGTACCCGGCGGCGCTGGACGAGCCCCGGGTCGTCGGCATCGGAGCCACCGTGGGCCGCGACCCGCTGGCGCGGGCCGGCTTCTCCAACCTCGGGCCGTGGGTGCACGCCTGCGCGAGCGGCTGCAACATCCTCGGCCCGTTCACGCCGGCCAACGACGTGTTCCTGCCCGAGGTGTTCGACGGGCCGACGTTCGGCCCGATGACCTTCGGCGGGACGGCGGTGTGGAGTGGGACGTCGATGAGCGCGGCTCTCGTCGCGGGTCGTCTCGCGGGTGAGGTGGCGGCGGGACGGGCACGGACCGGCGAGGACGCCTTGACGAGGCTCGTCACCGCGGGCCCGCCGACGGTCGACGGCATCGGATACAGCCTCGTCGTCGTGCCCGAGGAGACAGCGGACGTGCTGCGAGTGCGCTGACTCGTTCGAGTTCGAGTTCGGCTTCGCCTCGGCCTCGCCTCGGCCTCAGCCGAGCAGGACCCAGGGGGACACGACGGGCGGCAGGCCCTGGCGGCGCCAGACCAGGCGCCAGGACCCGCCGCCCGTCAGGCGCGCGGCGAAGCGCCCGAGCTCGTCCGCCTGCGTCTCGGCGGCCGACAGGGCAGGGTCGGCGGGCTCGATCCGGACGGCGGCCGGCGACGGCGGCACCACCTGGCCGAGGATCTGCCAGCCGGCGTCGCCCGCGGCGCTGACCTGCACCTCGATCTCGGCGTCCCCGGCCTCGAAGGTGAGCATGCGGGGGCCGTGACCGGCGTCCCGGACGCCGGCGGGCGTGGCGTCGAGCGCGGAGTCGGCGACGAGCTCGGCGAGCTCGGCGTCCAGGCGGTGCAGGCCGAAACTCGCGCGCGCGAGCTCGACGACGTGCTCCGGCGGTTCCTCGGCGCCCCGGAGGGTCGCCGCGAGCCGGTCGAAGAGCTCGTCGTCCGCGTCCCTGGCCATATCGGCTCCCTCCTCGCTGTCAGTCACGAGTCGCTCCCGTACCCGTAGATACCGCTGGCGAGGAGGAGTTCACGGAGCTGGGCGAGGCAGCGGGCCCGGGTCGGGCCCAGGCTGCCGATGGGCATCTGCAGGTGTTCGGCCGCCAGCGCGTAGGAGGGCGGGCCGTCCTCGGCCTGCGCGACCAGGACGGCGAGCACCTTGCGGCAGCGCTCGCCGAGCCGGCCGAACGCCTCCCAGACGACGGCGTCGCGGTCGGACCTCAGGACGTCGGCGTCGGCCGGGCCGGCGGGGCTGATCCTGAACTCGACGGTGTCGATGGACGTCGACGTCCGGCGCGCACGGCGGATGACGGCGAGGCACTCGTGCCGGCACGTCGTGGCCAGCCACCCGCCCACACGCGCGGGGTCGTGCAGGGAGTCGAGACGTTCGAGCAGCCGCAGCCAGGTCAACTGGACGACGTCCGCGGCGTCGGCGCTGCCGAGGCGGTGGTCGCGGCAGATCGACCAGAGCAGGCCGGTGTAGCGCCGGACCAGCTCGTCCCAGGCGCGCGCGTCTCCCCCGGCCGCCGCCCGGACCAGCTCGGCGGGCGCAGCATCCTGAGGGATCGTCGTCACACGCACTCCCACCTGGGCACGAGCGCCCGCTCGACCTGTCGGAGATTATCAGGAGGAGACGCTCGTGATCTCCGCACAGCGCTCGAGGAGGGCGTCCTGGAGGCGGGTGTCGCGGGCGGCCGGGGCCGTCGGGCGCTCCTGCCGGTGATGGAAGTAGCGGCCGCTGACGAGCGCCGCGTCGTCGTCAGAGACGGCGAGCCAGACCTGGGTGTCGCAGCCCTCCTCGAGACTCCCCGGAGCGCCACGGCCGCCCATCCTCGTCGGGATCCACCCCGGATCGACGGCGTTCGAGCGCACCTCCGGGCGGCGGCGGGCGATGCCGAAGGCGAGCAGGACGTCGTACAGCTTGCTGTCGCTGTACGCCTGGGAACCGTTCCAGCGGCGGCGTTTCCAGGCGAGGTCGTCGAGGTCGGGCGTGCCGCCGCGG
>DASQJO010000165.1:0-1849 GCA_035630955.1 Kineosporiaceae bacterium | reverse complement strand
CTGCCCGGGTCGCCCTGCGCGCCGCGGCCACCCACCGAGCGCCGCGCAGGACAGTACCGACCCGGTCGCTCGCCGCCGTCCGGGCCTACTGGACGACGCGGCGCATGGCGGCCGCCCGTCCCGGCGAGGAGCTCGCGGTCGCCGCCGGCACCCGGTTCACCCGTCCCGGCGCGCTCGACGGCTACCTGCACCGGCTCGCGCCCGGCCGCGGCACCCCGGAGGTGCCCGAGACGGGGGCGCGCTGGACGGGCGGGGGTACCGTGGCCCGGACGACGGGCAAGGTCTTCTTCAGCCTCGGCGCCGACGACTACGTCTGCAGCGGGAGCGCCGTCGCCAGCCCGGACCGCTCGACAGTCCTGACGGCAGGGCACTGCGTCCTCGACCCGGAGACGGGAACGACGGCGACGAACTGGGTCTTCGTCCCCGGCTACCGCGACGGCCGCGCGCCCTACGGCCTCTTCGCCGCCACCCACCTGGTCACGACGACGGGCTGGGCGACGGCCGAGGACTTCGACGTCGACCTCGGGTTCGCCGACGTCGCCCCTAACGCCGCGGGTGCGCGGCTCGGCGACGCGGTCGGTGGGCAGCGGATCGCCTTCGGGACGCCGCGGGGGCGCGCCACCTACGCCTTCGGGTATCCCGCCGCGGCGCCGTGGACGGGTCAGCGGCTGGTGGCGTGCTCGGGCTCGGTCGTCCAGGACACCAGCCCGGCGCCGTCGACGGACCAGGGGCTGGCGTGCACGATGACGCCGGGGTCGAGCGGAGGCCCGTGGTTCTCCGACTTCGACCCCCGGACCGGCACCGGCACGCTCACCTCGGTGACCAGCTTCTCCTACACCGAGCTCCCCGGCGTGCTGTGGGGCCCGTACCTCGGCGCCGAGGCCCAGGCCCTCTACGACTCCGTCGCCGCCACCCTCGGCGCCTGACCAGCGTCAGAGGGTGATTCCGACGTACTTCGTCTCGAGGTACTCGTCGATGCCCTCGAAGCCGCCCTCGCGGCCGAAGCCGGACTGCTTCACGCCGCCGAACGGCGCCGCGGGGTTCGAGACGATGCCGGCGTTCAGCCCGACCATGCCGGACTCCAGACCTTCGACGACGCGCAGCGCCCGCTTCAGGTCCTGCGTGAACGCGTATGCCACGAGGCCGTACTCGGTGTCGTTGGCCAGCCGGAGCGCGTCCTCGTCCGAGCCGAACGTCACGACCGGCGCGACGGGGCCGAACACCTCCTCACGGAGCACCCGCGCCTCGGGGTGCACGTCCTCGAGCACCGTCGGCGCGTAGAAGTAGCCGCGGTCGCCGACCGAGTTCCCGCCGACGAGCACGCGGGCGCCGGTGTCGACGGCGTCCTGCACGAGCTCGGTCACCTTCTGCTGGGACGCCGAGTCGACGAGCGGGCCGACGTCGACGCCGTCCTCGGTGCCGCGGCCGACCCGCAGGCCGCCCATCCGCTCGGCCAGCCGCCGGGAGAACTCCCCGGCCACGGACTCGTGGACGATGAACCGGTTCGCCGCGGTGCAGGCCTCGCCCATGTTCCGCATCTTGGCCAGCATCGCGCCCTCGACGGCGGCGTCGAGGTCGGCGTCCCCGAAGACGAGGAACGGCGCGTTGCCCCCGAGCTCCATGGACACCCGCAGCAGCTGCTCCGCCGACTGCTCGACGAGCTTCTTGCCCACCTCGGTGGAGCCGGTGAACGAGAGCTTGCGCAGCCGCGGGTCCCGGATCAGCGGCTCCATGACCTTGCCGGTGGTGGACGTCGTGATCACGTTGAGGACGCCGTCCGGGAGCCCCGCCTCGGTGAGGATGCCGGCGAGGGCGAGCATCGACAGCGGGGTCTGACCCGCCGGCTTGA
>DASQJO010000164.1:0-8008 GCA_035630955.1 Kineosporiaceae bacterium | reverse complement strand
CATCCGGCCGCGCACGACGTACAGGCTCGTCTCGTGCGTGCCGTGGTGGTGCCAGCCGGACGTCGCACCCGGCTCGGTGTGCACGATCCCGGCCCAGAGGCCCGGCGCCTCGAACGCCACTTGACGCCGCATGCCCGGCGTCGGGTCGCCCTCGGTCAGCTCGCCGGCGCGGACGACGCGCACCGGCCGGTCCTGCTCGGTCATCCGAACCCTCCCGAAACGATCAGCCACGCACGAGCAGGACGACGGCGACGACGAGCCCGAGGACGACGACCGCGGCGCGCAGCCACGGCGCGGGCAGCACCCGCGCCACCCGGACGCCGAGCAGCCCGCCGAGCCACGCGGCGACGGCCACGACGAGCGCGACCGGCCAGTCCACCCGCCCGGAGAACGCGAAGACGAGCACGCCGACGACGTTCACGACGAGCGACAGCAAACCCTTCAGCGCGTTGAGCCGCTGCAGGTCGTCGACGAGGAAGACGCCGAGCACGGCGAGCAGCAGCACGCCGAGGCCCGCCCCGAAGTACGACCCGTAGACGGCGGCGACGAGCACGCCGATCCGCGCGGCCCAGCCGACGTCCGGCGGGGCGTCGGCGAGATCGCCCCCGTCCGGAACGGCCTCGGCGACGGGCGCCGCGCCGTCCGCGCCGACCCGCGACGGGGCGGGCGCCGCGGCGGGCGACGGCTCGGGCGCCGAGCGGATCCGGCGGGCGGCGACGGCGCGCGCCAGCCGCGGCTGCGCGGCGAGCAGCAGGCACGAGAGGATCACCAGCCACGGCACCAGCGCGCGGAAGCTCTCCGCGGGCGTGACCAGCAGGATCACCGCGCCGAGCACGCCGCCGACGACGGCCACGACGAGCAGCTGCCGCACCCGCGGCCCCTGCCCGCGCAGCTCGCGGCGGTACCCCACCGTGCCGCCCGCGTAGCCCGCGACCAGCCCGACGGACGACGTCACGTTCGCGGTCACGGGCGCGAGCCCGGCCGCCAACAGGGCGGGAAAGGTGATGAGTGTCCCGCCGCCGGCGATGGCGTTGACCGCTCCGGCGAGCAGCCCGCCGCCCGCGGCGAGCAGCCAGCCGGTGACGTCCCCGCTCATCGGGCCACGGTACCGACCCGGGGCGATACTGCTGCCCCGATGCCCTGCCGGGAAGGTGATCATGACCACGACCAGCGCCGCCACACGCAGCGCGCGCACCGCGTCCGGCGCCCGCGGAGCGGCGGCGAGCGGGCACGAGCTGGCCACCCGGGCAGCCCTGCAGGTGCTCGCCGACGGCGGCCGCGCCGTCGACGCCGCGGTCGCGGCGCACGCCGTGCTCACCGTCGTCATGCCGGGGTCGTGCGGAGTCGGCGGGGACGCGCTGTTCCTCGTCCGCGAGCCGTCGGGCCGGGTCACCGCGGTCAACGGCACGGGCGCGAGCGCGGCGGCGGCACCGCCGGTCTGGGCCGCCGAGGGCGGCGCCAGCGTCACGGTCCCGGGGGCCATCGGCGCCTGGCACCAGGTGCTGGCCCGGTTCGGGTCCCGCGGCCCCGCCGAGGTCCTCGCCCCGGCGGTCCGGACGGCGGCCGACGGGTTCCCGATGTACGACGCCCTGAGGGAGCGGCTCGCCCGTCAGCGTCCACGACTCGAGCGAGGCGGCGCGGCCGGCTGGTCGCTGCTCGGCGCCGCGTCCGGTGACGTCGTGGCCCAGCCGGCCCTCGCCGGCGTCCTCGAGCGCGTCGGCGCCGAGGGTCCGGACGCCTTCTACCGGGGGCCGCTCGCGGCCGCGATCAGCAGGGCAGTCGTGGCGGACGGCGGCAGCATGACGCCTGACGACCTCGCGGCGCACACCACGGTCGTGACCGAGCCCGTGACCGTCGGCTGGGGCGAGGCCAGGGTGTTCGTGCAGCCGCCGGTGTCGCAGGGCGTGCTGCTCGCGATGTCGCTCCAGTGGCTCGACCGGCACGCCGGCGAGGTCGTCGCGGCGGACCTCGACCACCTCGGTGCGGAGCTCACCGAGGCCGTGTTCGCGTTCCGCGACCGTTGCGCGCGCGACGGCGCCGCCCTGCTCGACGAGCCGCTGGACGTCGACCGCACGACCGCCCGCCGACGCGGCGGACCGAAGCCGTACCTGCACACGACCGGGGTCGCGACCGCGGACGCCGACGGCTGGGTCGTCTCCTCGCTGCTCACCGTGTTCGACGACTTCGGCGCCTGCACCTTCGTGCCGGAGGGCGGCTTCGTCCTGACGAACCGCGCCGCCGGCTTCACCGGCGTCCCGAACGAGCCGGGACCGGCGCGCCGACCGGTGCACACGCTCGCCCCGGCGCTCGTCGAGCGGCCGGACGCCGTCACCGCGATCGCCACGCCCGGTGCCGACGGGCAGGTGCAGACGCTGCTCCAGGTGCTGGGCCGGGCCCGTTTCGCGGGCCTGTCGCTGGCCGAGGCCGTCAGCGCGCCGCGCTGGCGCAGCGTCGCGTCGTCCCTGCACGTGGAGGCCTCGTTCCCGGACGCCGAGGCGCTGCGGGCGCGCGGCCACGACGTCGTGCCCACCCCCGACGGCGACGGACTGTTCGGCGCCGTCGTCAGCGCGACCTGCACGCCGGGGCACGGCACGACGGCGGTCGGGGACTGGCGCCGCGGCGTCGCCGCCGGGGCCGTCTGACCGCCGTCAGCGTGAACGGGGCGCCACGAGCAGGACGAGCGACCGCGGGCCGACGTCGACGACGGCGCCGGGCCGGTGCAGCTCGGCCTCGACGGGCCAGACGGTGCCGGTGAAGGTGTCGAGCTCGATCCGCCAGCTCGGCGCGGAACCGGCGCCCGGCCCGGGTGGGGCCGGCAGCGTGAACGGCAGCGCCTCCCACCACCCGTTGACGAGGACCAGCATGTCCTCGTCGAGCATCGGGACGCCGTCGGCGTCGCGGTCGGGCTCGGCGCTGCCGTCGACGACCATGGCGACCGCGCGCGAGCCGGGGTCGCGCCAGTCGGCGTCGGTCATCGGCGCGCCGGACGGGGTGAACCAGCCGATCTCCCCGGGCCTCGCGCCGGTCAGGTAGCGGCGCCGCCGCAGCGCGGGGTGGGCGCGGCGCAGCGCCACGAGCCCCGTGGTGAACTCGAGAAGCTCGGCGTCGACGTGCTCCCAGTCGAACCAGGAGATCTCGTTGTCCTGGCAGTAGGCGTTGTTGTTGCCGCGCTGGGTGCGACCGAGCTCGTCGCCGCCGAGGAGCATCGGGACGCCGAGGGAGAGCAGCAGCGTCGCGAGCAGCGCGCGGGACTGCCGACGACGCAGGGCCAGCACCTCGGGGTCGTCGGTCAGGCCTTCGACACCGCAGTTCCAGGACCGGTTGTCGTCGCTGCCGTCGTGGCCGCCCTCGCCGTTGGCGTCGTTCTGCTTCCGGTCGTAGGAGACGAGGTCGCGCAGCGTGAAGCCGTCGTGGGTCGTGACGAGGTTGACGGACGCCGACGGCCGGCGCCGGCTGCCGCCGTAGAGGTCGGAGGACCCGCTCGCCCGGGTCGCGAGGTCGGCGAGGGTGCCGTCGACGCTGCGCCAGAAGTCGCGCGTGGTGTCGCGGAAGCGGCCGTTCCACTCCGACCACAGGGCCGGGAAGCGGCCGAGGTCGTAGCTGTCCACCTGGCCGACGTCCCACGGCTCGGCGATGAGCTTGACCTGCGAGAGCACCGGGTCCTGGTCGACGAGCTCGAAGAAGGCCGAGGTCGAGGCGAAGCCGCCGGACTCGCGCCCGAGCGTCGCGGCGAGGTCGAAGCGGAAGCCGTCGACGTGCATCTGCGTCACCCAGTACCGGAGGCTGTCGAGGAGCATCCGCAGCGTCGTCGGGTGCGCGACGTTGAGCGAGTTCCCGGTTCCGGTGGTGTCGACGTAGCGCCGCGGGTCGCCGGGGGCGAGGCGGTAGTAGGCGGGGTTGTCGAGACCCTTGTGGCACAGCGTGGGGCCTTGCTCGTCGCCCTCGGCGGTGTGGTTGTAGACGACGTCGAGGATCACCTCGATGCCGGCGGCGTGCAGGCCCGCCACCATCGCCGCGAACTCCCGCACCTGCATGCCTCGCCGGCCGGCGCGGGCGGCGGCCGAGTAGCCGGCATGCGGAGCGAAGAAGCCGATCGTGTCGTAGCCCCAGTAGTTCGTCAGCCCCTTGTCGCGCAGGGCGCCGTTCGTCACGTGCTGGTGCACCGGCAGGAGTTCGACGGCGGTGACGCCGAGCCGGCGCAGGTGGCCGACGGCCGCGGGGTGGGCGAGCCCGGCGTAGGTGCCCCGCAGCTCGGGCGGGACGTCGGGGTGCCTGGCGGTGAACCCCTTGACGTGCACCTCGTAGAGGACGGTGTCGGCGTAGGAGGTGCCCGGCGGCGTGTCCCCGCCCCAGTCGAAGGCCGGGTCGACGACGACCGAGTGCGGCATCGCCGGCGCGGAGTCGCTGAGGTCACGAGCGTCCGCGGCGTCCGGCCCGCGGTCGAAGGCGTGGCCGAAGATGCGCTGGTCCCAGGCCAGATGGCCCTCGATCGCCTTGGCGTACGGGTCCAGCAGGAGCTTGGCGGGGTTGCAGCGCAGGCCGCGCGCGGGGTCGTACGGGCCGTGGACGCGGAAGCCGTAGCGGTCGCCGGGCCGCATGCCCGGCACGAAGCCGTGCCAGACGCCGGCGTCGTACTCGAGCAGGTCGAACCGGCGCTCCTCGCCGCCGTCGAGCAGGCAGAGCTCGACGCCCTCGGCGATCTCCGAGGCGACGGCGACGTTCGTGCCGCCGTCCACGGGCGTGGCCCCGAGCGGGAAGGGCCGGCCGGGGAGCGCTGCGTCGTTCGGCACGCGCCCACTCTTCCACCTACCCACTCCCACTCCTGTCTGTGATCATGCCATCCGGTCCGATCATGGAGTCGGGCGGGAACAGCGGACGAGGGCGGCGAGTTGGCGTGATCGTCGAGGGGAGACCGGCATGACGACGACCGAGGCCACCGTCGAGACGGACCGGCTGATGCTGCAGCCCTGGCGCCGCGAGGACGCCTCCGAGGCCTTGCGCCTCTACGGCGACGCCGAGCTCGTCCGCTGGCTGAGCCCGGCCATGACGACGGTCCCGGACGTCGCCTCGATGGAGCTCGTCCTCGAGCAGTGGGCGCAGGAGCACGCCCGGCTGACGCCGCCCTCCGGCCGCTGGGCGGTCCGCGCCCGGGACGACGGACGCCTGGTCGGCGCGTCGGCGCTGCTGCCGCTCCCGCCGGACGCCGAGGACGCCGAGGTCGGCTACGTCCTGCTGCCCCGGGAGCGGGGTCAGGGTTACGCGACGGAGGCGACCGGGGCGCTGGTCCGGTGGGCGTTCACGGAGGGCCTGCCCGAGGTGTTCGTCGTCGCCCGGCCCCGCAACGCCCCGGGCATCGCGGTCGCCGAGCGGCTGGGGTTCCAGTGGGTCGGCGAGACGTCGAAGTACTACGACCTGCGGCTGCGCGTCTATCGGCTCCGCCCCGGAGACCTCGTCACCTGAGCGCCCTGCCGGACCGTCGGTGTCGTGACGTACGGTCCGGACATGACCGACACCGCCGTCGACGCCGTCGCCGACGTCCGGGCCCGGGTCCGCGACCTGCTGGCCGCGCACGATCCCGCGTCCACGCCGCCGCTCGACTTCCTGCGCGCCCGGTTCGACGCCGGGCTGGCCTGGGTGCACTACCCCGCCGGCCTGGGCGGTGTCGGCGCCCCCCGCGCGCTGCAGGCGGTCGTGGACGCCGAGCTCGCGGCGGCGGGCGCGCCGAGCAACGACCCTCGCAAGATCGGGATCGGGCTCGGCATGGCGGCGCCGACGATCCGCGCGTTCGGGACGCCGGAGCAGCAGCAGCGCTGGCTGCGCCCGCTGTTCACCGGCGAGGAGGTCTGGTGCCAGCTCTTCAGCGAGCCTGGCGCCGGGTCCGATCTCGCCGGGCTCGCCACCAGGGCCGTGCTGCAGCCGGACGGCGACACCTGGGTCGTCGACGGGCAGAAGGTGTGGACGTCGAACGCCCACTCGGCCCGCTGGGCGATCCTCGTCGCGCGGCACGACCCGACGCTGGTCAAGCACGCCGGCCTCACGTACTTCGTCTGCGACATGACCGCGCCGGGGGTCGACGTCCGGCCCCTGCGGCAGATCACCGGCGAGGCGGAGTTCAACGAGGTGTGGCTGACCGGCGTCCGGATCCCCGACGCACACCGGCTCGGTCCGGTCGGGGCGGGCTGGAAGGTCGCGCAGGCCACCCTGATGAACGAGCGGATCGCCATCGGCGGTTCGGCGGCGCCGCGCGAGAGCGGCATGATCGGCGTCTCGGCACGGCTGTGGCGCGAGCGGCCCGACCTGCGGACGCCGGACCTCTCGGACCGGCTCCTGACGCTGTGGGTCGAGGCGGAGGTCAACCGGATCACCGGCGAGCGGCTGCGCCAGCAGCTCGCCGCGGGCCAGCCGGGCCCGGAGGGATCGGCGAACAAGCTGGCGTTCGCGCGGCTGTCGCAGGCGATCAGCGGGCTCGAGGTCGAGCTGCGCGGCGAGGAGGGTCTGGCCTACGACGACTGGTCGCTCGTCCGCCCCGACCACGTCGACTTCACCGGCGAGACCACCGGCCGCGGCGTCGGCTACCGCTACCTGCGCGCGAAGGGCAACTCCATCGAGGGCGGGACGTCGGAGATCCTCCGCAACGTCGTCGCCGAGCGCGTGCTCGGACTGCCCGCCGAACCCCGGACCGACACCACCGTCGCGTGGAAGGACCTGCCGCGATGACGACGCACCCCGACCTCGCGGAGGCGCTCGACCCCGCCGTCGCCACCGATCCCCTCGCCGACGCCGACCTGCTGTACGGAGAGGTCGAGGAGGACCTACGCGGCACCGTCCGCGACCTCCTTCGCGACCGGCTCGACCCCGCCGCGCAGATCCGCGCCCTCGACTCGGACGAGTCGCACGACCGGCGGCTCTGGAGGGAGCTCGCCGGAGGCGTCGGCCTCGCCGGCCTGCTCGTGCCCGAGGACCGCGGCGGTGCCGGCGCGTCAGCCCGTGAGGCCGCGGTGGTGCTGGAGGAACTCGGCCGGGCCGTCGCGGCGGTCCCGTTCCTGACCAGCGCGGTCGTGGCGACCACGGCTCTGCTCGCCGCCGGGCGATCCGCCGCCGACGACGCGCTGGGCCGGCTGGCCGCCGGGGAGTCGACCGCCGTCCTCGCACTGCCGCTCTCGACCTCCCCGGATGCCGCGTGGCCCTCCGCCGTCACCCTGGACGGCGACCGGCTGCAGGGCGCGGTGACGAGCGTCGCGGACGCGGAGCTCGCCGACGCCGTCGTGGTCCCCGCCGTGCGCGGCGGCGTCCCCGTGCTCGCGCTCGCCGACGGCGGGGTCGCGACGCCGCGCCCGTCGCTGGACCAGACGCGGCGGCTGGCGGACCTGACGCTCGACGGCGTTCCGGCCACGGTCGTCGCCGAGGGCGAGGACGCAGTCGCCGCGGTCCGGGCCGCGCTGCTCACCGGCGCGGGGCTGCTGGCGTCGGAGCAGCTGGGCGTCGCGGCGTGGTGCCTGGAGGAGACGGTCGCGTACGGGAAGGTCCGGACGCAGTTCGGGCGTCCGGTCGGCTCGTTCCAGGCGGTCAAGCACCGGCTCGCCGACGTGTGGCTGGAGGTGACGTCCCTGCGTGCCGCCGCCCGGTACGCGGCGGACCGGCTGGCGCGGACGTCGGCCACCGACCCCGAGACCCAGTTGGCCGTCGCCGTCGCCCAGGCCTACGCGTCGAACGTCGCCGTCCACGCGGCGGAGGAGGCGCTCCAACTGCACGGCGGGATCGGCATGACCTGGGAGCACCCGGTGCACCTGCGGCTCAAGCGCGCCAAGGCGGACCAGCTCGCGTTCGGCACCCCCGGCCGGCACCGCGCGGCCGTCGCCGCTCTCGTGGACCTCCCGCCCGCCTGACGCCCCGGGAGGACGCATGCGGATCCACCGGGACGCGGTCTAGCCTCCGGCGCATGACGTTCCCGCGGACCCGCCCGCCGTTCGTCGCCGACGAGCGCACCCAGCTCGTCGGCTGGCTCGAT
>DASQJO010000163.1:0-3690 GCA_035630955.1 Kineosporiaceae bacterium | reverse complement strand
TCGGGGCTGGTCAGCAGCAGCTCGGCGGCGGGCACCGGTACGACCACGCCGGTCACGTCCCGGCGCCGCTCCCCGCAGACGACGGTCACCGCGTCGTCGTCGGCGGCCACCTCGAGCACAACGAACTCCGCGCCGCCCGCGGGCACCCTGAGCTCGTGGTCCGCGACGCGGACGACGACCTCCCGGTCGGCGGCGGAGTCGACGACGACCTCGACCTCGGCGAGGCCGCCATTGATCACCGGCCGGGCAGGCCCGGTGCGCACGCCGAGCCCGCCGTCCGCGGCGACCCGGACCCACACCAGTCCCGGGGGCGGCTCGCCGCCGATCGCCGCCCGGACGGCGCGCGCCCAGTCACCGGTCGCGGCGTACTCGTCGAACGCGGGGCCGAGCCGCGAGAACCGGGCCCACCGGAAGAGCTCCGGCAGGGTCTCTTCGCCCCAGCCGAAGCCCTGCTCGGCGCGCATCCGGCGGTACCGCGCCAGCATCTCGAGCACCTCGGGAGGCAGCTCGAGGACCTCGTCGTCCTGGCAGCACACGTCGTCGTCCCGATGCCGGCTCAGGACCGCAGGAACAGCAGGACGGCGAGGACCCGGCGCGACTCGCTCGCGGAGTTCGGGATCCCCAGCTTGTCGAAGACGGAGGAGACGTACTTCTCGACGGCGCGCAGCGTGATCACCATCGCGTCGGCGATGCCCTGGTTGGAGCTGCCCGTGGCCATGAGCTGCAGGACCTCGCGTTCCCGGGGCGTGAGCAGCGCGAGCGGGTCGTCGCGGCGCCGGCGGGCGAGCATCGTCGAGATGATCGTCGGGTCAAGGGCGGAGCCGCCGCGACCGACGCGCTGCACCGCCGCGAGGAACTCGGGGACGTCGCTGATCCGATCCTTCAGCAGGTAGCCGACGCCTTCGGCCGAGTCGGCGAGCAGCTTCATCGCCAGGCCCACCTCGACGTACTGGGAGAGCACGAGCACGCCGACGTCCGGGTGCCGCTCGCGCAGGTGCAGGGCGGCCCGCATGCCCTCGTCGCTGTGGGTGGGCGGCAGCCGGATGTCGAGGATCACCACGTCCGGCGGGTCCACCCGGACCTTCGCCAGCAGGTCCGTGGCGTTGTCCCACCGCCCCACGACGTCGTACCCGCCGTCGGTCAGCAGGCGGCTGAGCCCCTCGCGGAGCAGAACGCTGTCCTCGGCGACGGCTACCCGCACGGGATCTCCGCCCGCACCCGCGTCCCGCCGCCGCGCGGCGTCCACACCCGCAGCCGGCCGTCGAGCGCCTCGACGCGATCGGCGAGCCCTCGCAGCCCGGTGCCCTTCTCGGTGTCCGCGCCCCCGATCCCGTCGTCCGTCACCTGCACGACGAGGACGCCGTCCTCGTCCCTCACGTCGACGCTGACCGAGTCGGCGCGGGCATGCTTGCCCGCGTTCGCCAGGCTCTCGGACACGACGTAGTACGCCGTCACCTCGACGGCTTCAGGCATGCGACCGGCCAGGTCCAGGTTCAGTTGGACCGGCACCGGGGCACGCGCGGTCAGCGACTCCAGGGCGACCGCGAGGCCGTGCCCGCTGAGCACCGCGGGGTGCAGGCCGCGAGCGAGGTCGCGCAGCTCGTCGAGCGACACCGACACCTCCTCGGACATGCGGTCCACCCGCATCCGCGCGTCCGGGTCGCCCGCGAGTCGCGAGCCGAGCACGGCGAGCTCGAGCCGCAGCGCCACCAGCCGCTGCTGCGCGCCGTCGTGCAGGTTGCGCTCCAGTCGCTGCCGTTCGCGCTGGCCGGCCTCGAGCACCCGGGCGCGCGACCCGTGCAGCTCCTTCAGCCGGGCCTGCAGCTCCGCCTGCAGCCGGCCGTTCTCGAGCGCGAAGTCCGCGGCGGCCGCGACGGCGGCGACGAGCTCACGCTCGTCCTCCAGCGCGCGGTCGTAGATCAGGGCCGCGACGTGCTCGCCCTCCCGGTCGATGAGGGTGGTGGCGCGCCGCGGATCGGGGTCCGGCACCTGGACCGGCCGGCCGTCCTCACCGGCCCACCGGCCGTACGTGGGCAGCCAGTAGGCCAGGGCCAGGGACGGGTCGCGGAGTGCTCGGGCCAGGGCGTCGCGCAGGTCGGGCGCCGGATCGGCGCGCAGTTCCACGAGCAGCCCGGCGACACCCGACTGCGCGAGGCGGGCGTCCAGCAGGGCGAGCAGGAAGACGAAGGGCGCGGCGCCCCAGAGCCCGATCGTCACCAGGCGCAGCAGCTCGAAGCCGGGCAGCGCGAAGATCCCGGCGACGAGCAGCACCGCGAAGGCCAGCAGACTCACGGCGAAGAGATCGACGACGAGGGCCAACGGTCGGCGAGGCGAGTGTGCGCGCTCGCGACGGCGGGTGACGAGCAGCACCACGCCGCCCAGGCACACGGCGGCAAGCGTGACCAGCTGGACGTTCTGCACGGTCTCGGCGAGTGCCTGGTTCGGGACCACGGTGAGGAGGTCGCGAGAGTCGAACCCGCCCAGCAGCAGGACGGTCAGCGAGCCTCCGATCGCGGCGACGTAGCCGACGGCGACGAGGACCCGCTCGGGACGACGTTCCAGACGGCCGGTGGGGAACGCCAGGAAGACGTGCGTGGAGACCACGGCCGGGAGCAGGTCGAAGAGGCTGCCGACCGTGTACACCAGGGCCGACTGAGCCCACTGCAAGGTGGTCAGGGTCAGCGCGAACCCGGCGACGATCATGAGGGGCCCGAAGCGGCTCTCCGGTCGCCGGCGCCAGGCGACGAGGCCGCTGACGATGTAGGGCAATGACACCCAGTCGAGCAGGGCCGCCCGCAGGATCGGCTGTTCGACACCCTCCGAGGCCAGCGCGAGCGCGAGGACACCCGCCGCCGTCAGGACAGCGGCCACGCCGAGGGCCCACAGGACGATCGCCGGGGGCGGACGCGCAGGAGCACCCGCGGACCCCACCGCGCCGGCACCGGTCATCTCGGCCCCCTCGTCGGAGCTCCTCCCGAGGCTACCCGTGAAGATCCCGCGCGGGAACACACCAGAAACCCGCCCTGCGCAGGCACGGGCGCACCACCTTCCGGGGCCCGGAACGCGATGACACGGTGATCGAGATGCAGCCGGAGGAGGACGCCATGAGGTCACGGGTGATCCAGAGCGAGACGTCGTCGAGCCAGACCCACATCCCCGTCGTCGACCTGGCGAGCGCTCCGCGTCCCCGTCCGCAGCGCCGGCTCCTGGGCGTCCTCGCGCGGCTGCCCTTCACGCTGGCCGTCGGTGGCCTGGTGCTCGTCCTCGGCGTCGTCACCGGCGCGCTGTGGAACCCGCTCGTCGAGCGCCCGCTGCTGGACGGCGTCGCCTACGGGCTCCCGGCCCTGCAGGAGGGGCGCTGGTGGACGCCGCTGACCGGGCTGTTCTTCGCCCAGACCCCGGCGCAGTACGTCGCGACCCTGGGCACCTTCCTGCTCCTGTGCGGGTTCGCGGAGCTGCGGCTCGGGACGCGTCGCGTGATCCCGGTAGCCCTGGGTACGCAGCTCGCGGGCACGCTGGGCGCGGCGGCACTGCTGGCGGCCGGGTCCGGGCACGGCTGGGCGTGGGCGGACGCGACGGCGCAGGTCCGCGACGTCGGCTTCTCCGCCGGCGCGCTCGGAGCCGCCGCGGCGGCGTCCGCCGCGCTCGTCGCACCCTGGCGCGGCCGCCTCCGGGCAGGGCTCCTCGGCT
>DASQJO010000162.1:0-8905 GCA_035630955.1 Kineosporiaceae bacterium | reverse complement strand
GCGGCGAACAGGTCGCGCGCCTGGTACTCGAACAGATCCACGGGACGTCCTTCGACAGCTCAGGCGAGAGGAGGCGGATGCCGGGCTCCCACCCTAGTCCCCGCCCGTTCCGCCCCTGCGACGACGTCTCAGGCGACGGCTACACGGTCTGGCCGACGTTCGCGCGGACCCACTCGACGATCGACTGCATCGAGGCGCCCGGCGTGAAGATCTTGCGGACGCCGAGGCGCTCGAGCTCGGCGATGTCGGACTCGGGGACGATGCCGCCGCCGAACACGACGATGTCCTCCGCGCCGCGCTCGCGGAGCAGCTCGACGACCCGGGCGAACAGCGTCATGTGCGCGCCGGAGAGGACGGAGAGGCCGATGGCGTCGGCGTCCTCCTGCAGCGCGGCCTCGACGATCTGCTCCGGGGTCTGGTGCAGGCCGGTGTAGACGACCTCCATGCCCGCGTCGCGCAGGGCCCGGGCGACGACCTTCGCCCCGCGGTCGTGCCCGTCGAGCCCCGGTTTGGCGACGACGATCCGCAGCGGCACGGCGACCTCCCTGGACGGCGGGACAGCTCGAGCGTAACCGCGCGGCACGTCCGCGGGAGGTCGCCGGACACCCGAACGGCGGACCGGGATCGTCCGTGTGCCGGTGCTTCGCGCTCCCGCCTGACGAAACCGGTTCCGAGCCGTACCGTGATCCCACCACCAGCCCCCTGGTGTCGTACGTCACGCCGGTCCCGCACAGCTCACGTACCGGCGCCCGGGTACGACAGGCACGCCGGGGCGGCGAGGCGACCGGCTCGAAGGCGAGGAGGCGTCGTGACCAGGCACGACGGTGGCGACGGCCCCCGGACGGGCACCGACGGGGTTCCCTTCCCCGCGGTCCCGGGCCGGACGCCGGTTCCCGTCCCCGCGTCGTCCCGGTCGGCGCTGCGCGCTCTGCGCGACGACGTCCGGCCGCTCCTGACGCCGGGCGGCGTCCGCGGCGCACTCGTCGAGGCGGTCTGGTGCTCGGCGCATCTGGCCATCTACCCGTTCGGGCTGCTGCGGGAGCGGGCCGAGCCGGGCGACCGGTACGCCCTCGAGGGTCTCGGGCCCCGCCAGCGCGGTCTCGCCGTGCGCGACATCGAGGCGGCGGGGACGCCGATCCTCCTCGTGCACGGCATGGTCGACAACCGGGCGATCTTCACCGTGCTCAAGCGACGGCTGCGGCGCAGCGGCTTCGGGCGCGTTCTGACGATCAACTACTCGCCGGTGACGAACGACATCCGGCAGGCGGCACGCGACCTGGCGGCGGAGGTCGAGGCGCTCGTCGCCCAGACCGGCTACGAGCGGATCCACGTCGTCGGGCACAGCCTCGGCGGGCTCATCGCGCGGTACTACGTGCAGCGGCTCGGCGGCGACGAGCGGGTGCACACCCTGGTCACGCTCGGCTCGCCGCACGCGGGCACCCGCACGGCGCACCTGCTGCCGATCCAGCTCTGCCGCCAGTTGCGCCCCGGCAGCGACCTCTACACCGAGCTCGGCCAGCCGGCGGAGCGCTGCCGCACCCGCTTCGTCGCCTACTGGTCGGACCTCGACCAGATGATCCTTCCGCACGGCAACGCCCGGCTCGACCATCCCGACCTCTACGTGCGGAACGTGCGCATCCACGGCGTCGGGCACATGTCGCTGCCGCTCGACGGGCAGGTCGTGCACGAGATCTCCGCCGTGTTCTCCCAGCTCGACTGGGACGGGACGACGCTCAGCGCCGGCGTCACGCCGATCATGGAGGAGACGACGGTGCCGCGGCGCCGGCGCCCCCGCCCGCTGCCGCTGCCCTGACCTGCCTGATCGCCCGGGCCGGCGGACTCGTGATCGCCACGTTCGAGGTCAACCGGGCGGGGACACGCGGAAACGCCGAGGACGGCGCGGCGCCTCCTCGCGCGTGGCGATCACGACAGGGGCGCCGGCGACGCACGAGGCGAGCTACAGCTTCTCGACCGGGGCGTAGCGGAGCAGCAGGCGCTTGACGCCCTGGTCGCGGAAGTCGACCTTTGCGACGCTCCGGTCACCGGCCCCCTCGACCTCGACGACCGTGCCGAGCCCGAACGCGTCGTGGGTGACGCGGTCGCCGGGCTCGAGGTGGAGGACCTCGCGGTTCCCGGGCGAGTTCACGCCGGGCCGCGACGCCAGCCGCGCCACCGCCGGCTGCGACGACGGCCGCGCCAGCGTCGACTCCGAGCGGCGCCAGTCGACCAGCTCGGGCGGCACCTCGCCGAGGAAGCGGCTGGCCGGCGCGTACGTCGGTTGCCCCCAAGCACTGCGCACGGCCGCGCGCGACAGGTAGAGCCGCTGCCGCGCCCGCGTGATCCCCACGTACGCGAGCCGCCGCTCCTCGGCCAGCTCCTTGGGATCGGCGAGCGAGCGCATGTGCGGGAAGGTGCCGTCCTCGAGGCCTGTCAGGAACACGACGGGGAACTCCAGGCCCTTAGCGGTGTGCAGGGTCATGAGGGTGACGACCCCGCCGTCGGCCCCGTGATCGTGCGCCCCGTCGGCGATCGCCCCGTCCGGCACCTCGTCGGAGTCGGCGACCAGCGAGACCTGCTCGAGGAACTCCGTCAGCGTCGGCTCCGTCGCCGTGCTCTCGTACTCCTGCGCGACGGCGACCAACTCGGCGAGGTTCTCGATCCGGGACTCGTCCTGCGGGTCGTGGCTGGCGCGCAGCTCGGCCAGGTAGCCGGTCTGCTCGAGGACCGCCTCCAGCAGGGTCGCCGGACCCGAGCCGCCCTCGGCCAGGGTGCGGAGCTCGTCCAGCAGCGCGGCGAAGCCGTTGATGGCGGACAGGGACCGGGTGGCGATGCCGGGCGCTTCGGCCGCGCGCAGCAGCGCCGCGTTGAAGGAGATCCGCTCCCGGTCCGCCAGCGCCCCGACGACGGCCTCGGCGCGGTCGCCGATGCCGCGCTTCGGCACGTTGAGGATCCGGCGGAGGTTCACGGTGTCGTCGGGGTTGGCGATCACCCGCAGGTACGCGAGCGCGTCCTTGACCTCGCGGCGCTCGTAGAACCGGGTACCGCCGACGACCTTGTACGGCAGGCCGACCCGGACGAACACCTCCTCGAGCGCACGCGACTGGGCGTTCGTCCGGTAGAAGACGGCGACGTCGCCGGGCAGGGCCTCCTTCGCGTCCGTCAGCCGGTCGATCTCCTCGGCGATGAACGACGCCTCGTCGTGCTCGTTGTCCGCGACGTAGCCGATGATCTTCGGTCCGGCCCCGGCGTCCGTCCACAGTCGCTTCGGCTTGCGCTCGGGGTTGCGGTCGATGACGGAGTTCGCCGCCGTGAGGATCGTCTGGGTCGAGCGGTAGTTCTGCTCGAGCAGGATCGTCCGTGCGTTGGGGTAGTCGTCCTCGAACTCCAGGATGTTCCGGATCGTCGCGCCGCGGAAGGCGTAGATCGACTGGTCGGCGTCACCGACGACGGTGAGCTCGGCCGGCGCCACCGCGTCCTCGGACTCCGGCTCGTCGTGCTCGGCCCGCGCCATCACCTGCGACAGCGCACCGCCGACCAGCTCACGGACCAGGATGTACTGCGCGTGGTTGGTGTCCTGGTACTCGTCGACGAGCACGTGCCGGAACCGGCGTCGGTAGTGCTCGGCGACGTCCGGGAAGGCCTGCAGGATGTTGACCGTCGTCATGATCAGGTCGTCGAAGTCGAGTGCGTTCGCCTGCCGCAGTCGCCGCTGGTAGCCGGTGTAGGCCTCGGCGAGCATTCGCTCGGTGTGGGTGCCCTCGCCGACCGTCGCGGCGTACGACTCCTCGTCGACCAGCTCGTTCTTCAGGTTGCTGACCTGGGCGCTGAACGAGCGCGGCGGGTAGCGCTTGGGGTCGAGGTCGAGGTCGCGGCAGACCAGGGCCATGAGCCGCTGGCTGTCGGCGGCGTCGTAGATGGAGAAGTTCGAGCGCAGCCCGACCTTCGTCGCCTCGCGCCGCAGGATCCGCACGCACGCGGAGTGGAACGTCGACACCCACATCGTCTGCGCCGCGGGCCCGATGAGCCCCTCGACGCGCTCGCGCATCTCGCCCGCGGCCTTGTTCGTGAAGGTGATCGCGAGCACCTGTCCGGGCCGGACGCCGCGGGCGGCGAGCAGGTACGCGATGCGATGGGTGAGCACGCGCGTCTTGCCCGAGCCGGCCCCCGCGATGATCAGCAGCGGCGACCCCTCGTGCAGGACCGCCGCCCGCTGCTGCTCGTTGAGTCCCTCGAGGAGCGCCGCGACGTCGACCGGCCGGCGCGACGGGGCGCCGCCCGGTCGCCGGGCCGGAGGCGGATCGGCGGGGGCGGCGGGCGTGCCCGGGCCGGGCAGCGGGAGGTCGTCGAACAAGAGGCTCATCGTGTCCCCCAGGCTACGTCGACCCCCCGACGGACGGACGCCGAACACCCGGCGGGTCGCTGTGCTCCGACCCGAGCAGGAGGTCGGAGTCCTAGCATGTCGTGGTGCCCCTCGACGACGCCGACGTCCAGCGCGTTCTCTGCGTGGCCGCGCACCCCGACGACCTCGACTTCGGGGCGTCCGGCACGGTCACGACGTGGACCCGAGCCGGGCTCGCGGTCACCTACCTGCTCTGCACCCGTGGCGACCAGGGCGGCTTCGACGACACGCCGCGCGAGCTCATGCCGGCGATCCGCGAGCAGGAGCAGCGCGACGCCGCCGCGGCGGCCGGCGTCGAGGACGTCCGTTTCCTCGACGGGTTCCACGACGGCTGGCTCGAGCCGAACCACGACCTGCAGCGCGCGATCGTCCGCGTGATCCGGCAGGTGCGCCCGCAGCGAGTGCTGTTCCAGTCTCCCGAGCGGAACTGGGACCGCATCGGCGCCAGCCACCCCGACCACCTCGCGGCAGGCGAGGCGACGATCCGGGCGGTCTACCCCGCGGCGCGCAACCCGTTCGCCTACCCCGAGCTCCTGCACGACGAGGGCCTCGAGCCGTGGGTCGTGCCCGAGTGCTGGATGATGGCCGCTCCGCAGGCCAACCACTACGTCGACATCACCGACACGTTCGACGCCAAGATCGCGGCGCTGCGCGCCCACAAGAGCCAGACGGCGCACATGGACGACCTCGACGACCGGATCCGCGCGTGGGGGCTGGCCAATGCCGTCGCCGGCGGGCTTCCCGAGGGCCGGCTGGCCGAGGCGTACCGCGTTCTGGCCACCGGCTGAGGCGGGGACGCGGAGTCACAGCACACGCTCCGCGAGGCCGGGGTAGCGCAGCAGGAGCCCGGACGCGTCGTACTCGAGCCGGCCCCGGTACCCGAAGCGAGGAGCCTCGTAGTCGTAGGCCTGCCCCGCCTCGTCGTCGGAGACCCGGCAGTACCGTTGGTCGAGACGCTCCACCGTCAGGTCCGCCCGGACGAACACAGCCGGAGCCTGCGCCGACGCACCGGCGTCCAGCCCGAGCCGGTGCACCGGGACGGTGTTCGTGACCACCGACGCCTCGAGGTCGACGTCCAGGCACCCGGTCAGCTCGCGAACGGGGACGGCGTCGACGAGCCATCCGCCGTCCGAGGCGCGATCGATGGCGACGGCGCGCTCTCCCGCGGCCGACCGGCTCGTCACCCGCGCCCCGCGCGTCCCCCACGCGGCGTCGACCAGGACCCTGTAGTGCACCGCCCACGCGACGCCGTCCTCGACGGCGCAGGTCTGCCCGTCCAAGACGTACCCGTCGGCCTCGGCGCGGAAGAAGGCGACCTCGAAGCCGTCCCGCGCACCGACGTGCCGCCAGGCCGCACCGTCCGGGAGCTCCGCGACAACCATGGGCGGAGCCTACGGCGGCCGTCCGACAGACCAGGCGATCAGAAGGGCGATCAGAAAGCCATCAGAAGGGCGATCAGAGCAGGCGCCGGTCGGCCGCCCACCGGGTCAGCTCGTAGCGGTTCGAGAGCTGCAGCTTCCGCAGCACCGCCGAGACGTGGGTCTCGACGGTCTTCACCGACAGGTACAGCTCCTTCGCCACCTCCTTGTAGGCGTACCCGCGAGCGATGAGCCGCATGACCTCGCGCTCGCGCTGGGTGAGGCGGTCGAGCTCGTCGTCCACGCTCGCGACCTCGCCGGCACCGGCGCCGAACGCGTCGAGCACGAAGCCGGCGAGCCGGGGCGAGAAGACGGCATCCCCGTCCGCCACCCGGTGCACGGCGGCGGCGAGCTCCGGCCCGGAGATCGTCTTCGTGACGTAGCCGCGCGCTCCGGCGCGGATCACCGCGATGACGTCCTCCGCGGCGTCCGACACCGACAGCGCCAGGAACCGGACCGGGGAGTCGCCGCCGAGGAGGTCGACGCAGGCGTGCAGGACCTCGCGGCCACCGGGGCGCTCGGACCCGCCGGGCAGGTGGACGTCGAGGAGCACGACGTCCGGGTGGGTAGCGTGCACGACGGCCACGGCGGTCGGTACGTCGGCCGCCTCGCCGACGACCTCGATCGAGGACTCGGCGCCGAGCTCCGCGCGGACACCGCTGCGGAACATGCCGTGGTCGTCGACGAGGACGATCCGGACCGGGCCGCTCATGCCGTCGCCTCCGCGGGATCCGCCGGCATCTCCAGCCGGACCTCGGTGCCCTCGCCCGCCGTGCTGCGAACGGTGGCGCCGCCGCCGTGCCGCTGCATGCGAGCGACGATCGACTCGCGGACGCCGAGCCGGTCGGCGGGTACCGCGTCGAGGTCGAAGCCGCACCCGCGGTCGCGTACGAACGCCTCGACGCCGTCCGCGGTCGCCTCGACGTAGACCTGCACGGGCACCTGCCCGGGCGAGAAGGACGTCGGCTGCCCGTGCTTGACGGCGTTGACCATCGCCTCGCGCAGCGCGGCGACGAGGGCGCTCGTCCGGTCGTCCGCCGGCCGGTCGCCGACGACCACCACCTCGATGGAGGCGCCGTGCCGGTCCTCGACCTCGGCCGCCGCCGCCTTCACCTGCGCCGCGACGCTCCCGGCGTCGACCGGGTCGCCGCCGTAGAGCCAGCTGCGCAGGTCGCGCTCCTGGGCGCGGGCGAGCCGGGCGACCTGGACGGGGTCGTCGCTGCGGCGCTGGATGAGGGCGAGCGTCTGCAGCACGGAGTCGTGCAGGTGCGCGGCGATCTCGGACCGCTCGGCCTCGCGGGCGCGGGCGGCGCGCTCGGCGTCCAGGTCGCGCCACAGGCGCAGTCCCCAGGGCGCGAGGACGACGGCGGCGCCGCCCAGGACGGCGACCGCGGCGACGAGCACGCGACCGGCCGAGGCGAGGTCGCCCTGGACGACGACCAGCACCACCCCGATCAGCACCAGGCAGAGTCCGGCGACCACCCGGAGCACCGCCGAGCGGGTGCTGCCGCCGGCGATGGACGCCCACCTGGACCGCTCGACCTCGTCGAGCTGGGTGTACGCGAGCACGGCGCCGCCGAGGACGACGAGCAGCGGCAGCACGATCGACAGCGAGATGTCGTACCCGAACCGCTGCCCGAGCAGGGCGCCGCCGGCGAGCAGCAGCAGGCCCCCCACGAGCAGATCGCCGACGCGACCCGCCGGCGGACCCGCCCAGGGCGCGCCGCGGACCGACGCGGGCGCCGACGCCGATGCCGGCGTGGGCGCACCCGCGGGCATCGCCGGGGCGTCCACCCCAGGGACGGCCTGCGCGGACGGCACCAGGGCCCAGAGCCAGAGGTAGAGGACGGCGCCGACCCCGCCCAGGACGACGCCGACGACGAGGCCGATCCGGACCACGCGGACCGGGACGCCGAGGTGCGCGGCGAGGCCGGCGGCGACGCCGGCGAGCACCCGTCCGGACGCCGGCCTGACCAGCGGCGGGCGCGCGGGCGGGACGACGGGCACGACGGGCGGCGGCGTCCAGGCGGCGCGCGCGGGGGCGACGGCCTGGTCCTGCCGGCCGGTCCCCTGCTTGCTCGTCGTCGCCACGCCCCCATCATGACCCCCTCGAGGTGCGCACCGGCATGCCCGAGGGGCAGGACCAGGGACGGCCCTGGCAGGTTCAGGGGTGCCGCTCAGGGTCCGCTCAGGGGAGTCCCCGATACCTCGGGAACCCCCGCGGCGGCACGGTGGAGCCATGACAGCGCAACCCCCTCCCCCTCCACCGGCCGACGAGGCGCCCCCGCCCGGGGGACCCGGCGTCGCCCAGTTCTTCGACCGCATCCGCCGCTACGGCGCCGTCCGCCCGGACGACGGCCGCTGGTTCGCGGGTGTCGCGGCGGGCCTGGCCCGCCGCTGGGGCATCGACCCCCTCCTCGTCCGCGGCGGCTTCGTCATCCTGGCGATCTTCGGCGGCGTCGGCTTCCTCCTCTACGGACTCGGCTGGCTCTTCCTGCCGCACCCCGACGGGCGCATCCACGCCCAGGAGGTGCTCCGCGGGACCGTCACGGCCGGCTTCATCGGCGGCCTGGTCTTCGTCCTCGCCGACCTCGGCACGAGCGGCTGGGGCCGCGGCGGCTGGTACGGCGGCCACCCCTTCGGCGGCGGCCTGGTGCTCGTCGCGCTCGTGGTGCTCGGCGTCTGGTGGTTCGCCGGCGGCCGGCACCGTGGCGGTCGCCGCTGGCAGAACGGTCCCGGTGGTCCGAACGGTCCGCAGGGTCCGGGCGGTCCGGGTGGTCCGGGCGGCGGCTGGCAGGGCGGTGGCTGGCACGGCGGCGGCTGGCACGGCGGGTGGGGCGGCCCCGGTGGTCCGGGTGCGCCGGCGCCCGGAGCGGGTACGGCCTCGGGTGCTCCGTCCGGCGAGTCGGCCCCGTCCGGCGAGCCCGGTGCCCGGCCCTCGTCCGAGGAGCCCGGCACGAGCCGGGAGGGTGACGACATCCCGCCCTACGGGACGCCGCCTTCGGCGGCCGGCAGTTCCTGGGCCGCGGCGGGCCCGCCGCTCGGCGGATACCGGAGCGAGGACGGCTACCCCGGCACGGCGGTTCCG
>DASQJO010000161.1:0-6221 GCA_035630955.1 Kineosporiaceae bacterium | reverse complement strand
GTCGCTCGGGGTTCCGGATGTGCGTCCTTCCACGCGCGCCGCCGCCGCTCGATCTCCGGGGATTCGTCGCCGAGCTCCCGTCGCCAGCTCCGGTCGAGCTCCATGCGCTCCAGCATCCAGTCGGCCGCCGCCTGCACGACGAAGCCCGGCACGAACGCGACCATGCAGACGCCGCCGTTGGCGGCCAGCTGGGCGAGGATCTCGTCCGGGACGTTGCGGGGGTGGTCGCAGAGCGCCCGGGCGCTGGAGTGGCTGAAGATCACCGGCGCGCGCACGACGTCGAGCGCGGCCTGCATCGTCGCCGGCGCCACGTGGGAGAGGTCGACGAGCATGCCGATCCGGTTCATCTCCGCGACGACCTCGCGCCCGAAGGCGGTGAGCCCGCCGTGCACGGGCTCGTCCGTGGCCGAGTCCGCCCACCGCGTGTTGTCGTTGTGGGTCAGCGTCATGTACCGCGCGCCGAGCGCGTACAGCATCCGCAGCGCCCCGAGCGACTCCCCGATCGAGTGCCCGCCCTCCATGCCCGCCAGCGAGGCGACCCGACCGCTGCGGGCGATGCGGACGACGTCCTCGGCCGTCAGCGCGAGGCCGAGGTCGGCGGGGTAGCGGGCCACGAGGCGGTGCAGGCCGTCGAGCTGCTCGAGGGTGGCGGTGACGGCCTCGTGCCCGGGCAGCGTGGAGGGCACGTACACCGACCAGAACTGCGCACCGACGCCGCCGGCACGCAGCCGGGGCAGGTCGGTGTGCAGCTCGGGGGCGGGGCGCGAGACGTCGAGCCGGGCCAGGTCGTACCCGACCCGGGTGCGGAGCTCCCACAGCAGGTCGTTGTGCCCGTCGACGAGCGGGGCGTCGCGGAGCAGCTCTCGCAGCGCCTCGTGGCCCTCGGTCGGCCAGCCGACCCCGCTGACGGGGTCCGAGGACCCGTGGATGCTCACGACAGCCCCGGCGCGAGCTCGGCGAGGGCGGCGAGTGCCGCGGGGAAGACCTCGGCGGGCGGCGTGACGAGGCCGGCGCCGACCTGCCCCGTGCCGGCGACCCGACCCGCCATCCCGGTGTTGATCTGGGGCAGGATGCCCGTCCGGACGACGGCGGCGACGTCGATCCCGGTCGGCGTCCCGCGGAACTCCAGGACGGGGATCCCGAACGCCGGGTTCTCCGCGACCGTGATCTCGTACATCCGCCGCGTCGTGGCGAGGGCGAACGGGACGTCGCCTCCGACGAATCGCACGATCGCGGGTGCCGCCGCCATCGCGAAGCCGCCGATGCCGGCGGTCTCGGTGATGGCGGAGTCCCCGATGTCGGGGTTGGCGTCGTCGGGCCCGTAGTCCCCGAGGAAGAGTCCCTCGGGTGTGTTCGCGGGCCCCGTGAACCACCGGTCACCGGTGCCGGAGACCTGGATGCCGAAGTCCGTCCCGTTGCGCGCCATCGCGACGACGACGGTCGAGCCCGGGATGTCGCGGGCCGCGTCCGTCGCGAGCTTGCACGCGGGCATGCCCAGATTGAGGAAGAAGTGGTCGTTGCCCGCGACGAACTGCACCGCGCGGGCGACGTCCGCCTGCGGGAAGGGTGAGTCGATCATCGAGGGGAGCAGCTCACGGAGCAGCATCAGCGTGCCGGCGCGGTTGCGGTTGTGCCCCTCGTCGCCCATCTGGATCATCTGCGCGACGATCGCCTTGACATCGACGGCGTCCTGGCGCGCGCGGACGGCGTGCGCGAGCAGCGGACCGAGCACCTCGGACATCCACCGCAGCCGGTCCAGGACCTCCGAGCCGTAGGCGCCGTACCGGAGCACCTTGCCCAGGCCCTCGTTGAGCGAGCACCACGCGCGGCCGCCGTGCACCGGGTCCTCGAGCTCGAAGACCCACATCGACGTCGAGACGACGCCCGCCATCGGCCCGACGGCGTGCCGGTGGTGGCACGGCTCCAGCGTGACCGAGCCCGAGGCCAGCTTCGCGGCGGCCTCGTCGGCGTCGCTGGCGAGCCCCTCGAGGACCATCGCGCCCTGCAGCGCGCCGCGCAGCGGGCCGGACGCGCGCTCCCAGTCGATCGGCGGGCCGGCATGGAGGAACGTGCCGGGTTCGAGACCCAGTGCCTCGCGGGCGGGCCGGACGTCGACCAGCCGGGCCCCGGCGGCGAGCATGCGACCGGCGGCGGTGGCGTTCGCTTGTGCCCGGCGCGGATCGGCGACGACCCTCGCGAGCGGCTCCTCGACGCCGTGGCCGGCGCCGAGCGGAGGGCGCCAGTCGACACTGGTGGCGTCGACGGCCTGGGCCTGCAGCGCCTCGGCGAAGAGCGAGACCCCGGTCGCGACGACGCTCGGTTCCCCCTCGAGGAGTCGGCTCATGGGCCCATCCTGCCCGCCTCGCGTCCGGCCGACCTACCGTCGTCGTCACGAGCGGCGTCGCCGACGCGTTCCCGCAGGTCGTCCGCCAGGAATGACGAACGACGGCAGGTCAGCGGGCCCGCGGGAGCCCGAGCACCCAGGTCGTGGGCCGCGCGGGATCGGGGTCGTAGCAGCAGGTCGTCCCGGTCCGGACGGTGTCGCGCAGCAGGCGGCCGGTCCCGGCGTCCGCGTCGGTGATCCGCCGGAGCGCCGCGGCGACGGACTTCTGCACGGCGACCCGCGCCCGTTCGGCGCTCGCCCCCGTGACCCGGTGCCTGCCGGCGAATCCGGTGGCCCGCGCGATCTCGTCGAGCAGGAGTCCGCGCTCGGCGGCGAGCCGCGCCGCACGCTCCTCGTCAGCCCACTCGCGGGCCTGCGCGAGCTCGGCGTCGAGCTCGCCGATCCGGCGCCGGTACTCGGCGAGCGCCCTCCGGTCGAGCGTCGCCCCGAGATCGCCCTGGCTCACCGAGACGGCGTGACCGGCCACGGCCGCGGCCATGTCGAGCGCGGTCAGCTCCACGTGCGGCCTGGCGAGCAGCAGGCTCAGGTAGCGCAGGCCCTTCACCGCGCGGACCGGCACCTCGCGTCCCTCGGGTCCGACGAGCCAGACGTCGTCCCCGGACGGCGCGAGGACGACGCGCGAGACGGCGGGCCGGCCGGGCGGGGCCGACGGGGAGAGCCGTCCCAGCCACCAGCGTGCGCCGAGCCGCCGGTAGCCGGCCGCGGCCGACTCCGCCCAGCGCGCGGCGTCCTCCTCCCGCCCGAGCGCGGTGGCCGCCAGCCGCAGGTAGTCGTCGACGACGCCGGCGAACGCGACGCCGCCCGCGTTGACGACCGCGCGGCCCGCGAACGGCTCCAGCAGCTCGAGCAGCTCCGCGGTGGTGTCGAGCGACCCGGTGCGGGCGGCGACCTCGGACGCCGTGGCGAGCGTGAGCAGCCAGTCGACGTCCCGGGGCACGGCCGCGGGCCCGCCCGAGAGCGCCTGGTCGAGCGCGGCGGCGGCCCGCTCGGGCTCGCGGGCCTCGAGCCGGAGCAGCGCCGCCTCCGCAAGGATCGATCTGATCCCGTGCTCGGTCGCGAAGGCCTCGTAGTCGGCCGCCTCCGCGGCCAGCACCTGCACGTCGCCCGTCTGCCGGGCGATGCCGGAGGTCAGGACGTGCACGAGCGCCTCGCCGTCGGGCTCGCCGGCGGTCGCCGCGAGTCCGCGCACCTCCTCCAGGAGCCGGCCTGCCGCGACGACGTCCCCGACGACCAGCGCGTACATCCCCCGCCGCGAGGCGGCGAACATCCGGACGCGCGGGGAGCCGCTCTCGTCCGCAAGGTCGTCGAGGAGGCGCAGCTGGCGCTGGACGGCGACCGCGTCCAGGCACTCCAGGGCGGTGGTGAGCCGCCACAGGGACGCCGTCAGACGGGCCTCGACGTCGGTGAGCCGGGCGGTGAGCCCGTCGAGCCGGGCGGCGGTGGCGGTGCGCGCGTCGAGGTCGTCCGGTCCCCAGTGGACGAGCAGGTCGGCGTCCAGGGCCGTGGCCAGCAGGAGGGCGTCGCCGGACTCCTCGGCCCCGGCGACGGCCTCCCGCGCGAAGGGCGCGGCGCGGTCCGGCTCGCCGGCGTACGCCCACGCCCTGGCGAGCTCGGTCGCGAGCCGGATCCGCTGCTCCCCCGTCGCACGCAGGTACGCCGTGTGCAGGTAGCCGGGGGCGGCGGCCGGGGCTCCGAACCGGCGGTCGGCGACGATGCGCAGCGCCGCGGCCGCCATCGCGTCGACGTCGTCGGCCGCCCGGGCGGACTCGAACGCCCGGACGAGCTCGCCCCGTTCGGCGCCGGCCATGCCCGTCATCGTAGGAGCGCCGCGGCCGGTCAGGGCCTCAGCAGCCGGACCGCGGCGCGGTGCTCGGCGACGCGCGACGACGACCAGTCGCCGGTGCAGTAGACCGCGAGCTCACGGATCGAGCCGTCGACGACGTCCGCTCGGAACAGTTCGCGGCAGTACCAGTCGTCGCCGTCGGCGTGCCAGGTCTCCTCGACCTCCAGGACGAAGCCGGCGGCGGTGACGTCGAGCCGGTGCCGCGGCACGCGACCCACCGTCGGGTGGCCGGCGGCGCGCAGGGCGATCCCGCCCTCGGCGGTGTCCGCCTGGAGCCGCCACAGCGGCATCGTGAAGTCGGTGAACAGGTCGGGGGCGAACAGCCCGTCGGCCGCCACCCCCGTCTCGAGGAAGGTGATGAACTGCCCGGCGAGCAGGCGGACGGTGTCGCCGGACATCGTCGGGGTCGTCGGGGTCGTCGTGGTCATGGCGGTCTCCTCGGGATCGGTGCCTTTCCCCTCCCGCGTGAGGACCGGTGTCACGGTGTGACGTCGAGGAGTTCCAGGGCCTTGCGGGCGGCCGCCGCGTTCGAGAGGTGCACGGAGGCGCCGGCGGCCCGCAGCATCTCGACCTGCGCCTCGAGCCCCTGCGGGTCGCCCTGGGTTCCGCACAGCGACACGACGATCGCGACGTCCGCGAGGGCGCGCGCGGCGGCCAGCGCGGGGACGAGCTCCCGTGCCGGGTCCGGCGACGCGGCGTGACCCAGCACGACGTCGAGGAGCAACACGCACCCCTCCCCCGACGCGGCCGCCTCCTCGGCGCGCCTCGTGATCCACTCCGCGCGCAGTGACCCGTCGATCATCGGGTGCGGTCGTCCGCGCGTGAGCTCGTCGTCGCCGAAGTCGATCATCAGGTGCCCGCTCCTCGGCTCCTCGGGCGCGACGCGGGGAGCGCCCTCGAGCGGGATGTTGGAGGGGATCGGTCCCAGCTCCGCCGACGCCAGGACCATGGCCTCGTCGCAGAGCGTCCCGCCGCTGAACGCGCCGAGCAGTCGGGTGTACCGGCCGGTCCGTTCCTCGGGCGCGGGCCACCACCGCGGCTCGCGCCAGGGCAGGCCGAGCGCGCGGACGGCCCGCTCGACGGCGGCGGTCAGGTCGGGCTTGCCGGCGCCGAGCAGTGCGGTGAGCACCGGCGTCCGCATCCCGGCGGTGAGGTCGCCCAGGGCGGCCTCGACCTCCGGCGCGGGCGGCTTGCCGACGAGCAGGATCAGGTCGGTGCCCGGGTCCTCGTCGAGCATCCGCAGGGCCTGCCGCGCCGACGCGCCCCCGACCGCGGCGGACAGGTCCCGCCCGCCGACGCCGAGGCAGTGCCGGACGCCGACGCCCTCGGCGTCCAGCAGGCTCATGACCTGCTGCGCCCCCGTCCCCGAGGCCGCGACCAGGCTGACCGGGCCGGGCCGGACGACGTTCGCGAAGCCCAGCCCGACGCCGCCGACGACGGCGGTGCCGCAGTCGGGGCCCATCACGAGCAGGTCGCGCGCGGCGGCCTCGGCCTTGAGCCGGACCTCCTGCTCGAGCGGCACGTTGTCGCTGAACACCAGGACGTCGAGGCCGGCCTCGAGGGCGTCCATCGCCTCGGCGAACGCGTGCTGCCCGGGCACGCTGACCAGTGCGAGCGTGCCCCCGGCGGCTGCCGATCCGGTGGTGCGGGGGCGGACGGCCGGGGCGCTGCCGTCCCCGCCGGACGACGGGCCGCCGGCGAGCTCGCGCGCGACGGCCGCGTCCGCCGCGGCCAGTGCGTCGTCGTCGGCGGCGCGCAGCGCCACGACGAGGTCGTTGGGGCCGGCGCCGGAGGGGACGTCGAACCCCATCCGGCGCAGCACCTCGACGTTGAGGTCGGTCGCCATCGCGACCTGCGCGGCGTCGACGCCGTCGACCTGGGCGACGGCGCGGCTGACCTGCAGCAGGGTCACGGAGTCGTGGTAGGCGCCGGGTCGCACCTCGACGCGCTCGCTCATGCCACCTCGGCCGCCTT
>DASQJO010000160.1:0-3455 GCA_035630955.1 Kineosporiaceae bacterium | reverse complement strand
TGATCGAGACAGGAGCGGGATGGAAGGCACCGAGGTCCGCAAGCTCACCGAGCTGGAGGACCGGCACTGGTGGTACCGCGAGCGCCGGCACCTGGTCGCGCGCGCGATCGAGGGCCTGCGGCCGGGCACCGCGCTGGACGTCGGCGCGGCCGGCGGCGGCAACACGCGCGTCCTGCAGCGCGCCGGCTGGACCGCCGCCGCGCTGGAGTACGGGGCCGAGGGCGCCCAGGTGGCCGCAGAGCGAGGCATCCCGACGGTCCGTGGCGACGCGACCCGGCTGCCCTTCGCGCCGGAGAGCCTCGACCTCGTCATCGCGTACGACGTCCTCGAGCACATCCCGGACGACACCACCGCAGCCAAGCAGATCTTCGAGCTGCTCCGGCCGGGCGGGATCTTCCTGGTCGCCGTCCCCTGCGACATGCGGCTGTGGTCGGCGCACGACGAGGCCGTGGACCACGTCCGGCGTTACGAGCGCGAGGAGCTGGTCTCGCTGCTGACCGGCGCCGGCTTCGTGCTCGACGACGTCCGGTCCTGGATGGTGCTGCTCCGCCCCGCCGTCGCGCTGCGGCGGCGTTCCAGCAACGGCAGCGACCTCGACGACCCGCCGACGTGGCTCAACACGGCGCTCGGCGCCGTCGTCGCCCTCGAGCGCCGGCTGCCCGTGGGCCGCCTGCCCGGCGTGTCGCTGCTCGTCACCGCCCGGCGGCCCTGACCTCCTGCTCGAAGACGGTCTCCTCGTCCAGGGCCGCGACGACGTCCTCGTTCGGCGGCGTCTGCTCCAGGGAGTCCCGCGCCACGAAGTACGACGGGCGGCCCTGCATCTGCGTGTAGAGCCGGCCGACGTACTCGCCGAGCAGGCCGAGGCACAGGAGCTGGACGGCACCGACGGCGGCCACGGCCGCGAACGTCGAGGTCCAGCCGGGGACGGTGCGTCCGGAGATGTTCGCGCCCAGGGCGAAGGCCAGCAGGATCGCCGTGACGAGCGCGCCGCCGAGACCGAACCAGGTCGCCAGGCGCAGCGGCGCGACGGTGAACCCGGTGAGGCTGTCGACGGTCAGCCGGAGCATCCGCGAGAGCGGGTACTTCGTCTTGCCCGCGGCGCGCTGCTCGCGGGCGTAGGGCACCGTCGTCGAGGGGAAGCCGAGCGCCGGGACCACGAGCCGCAGCACGCGGTGGTGGTCGGGCAGGGTGTTGACGGCGTCCACCGTGGCCCGGCTCATGAGCCGGTAGTCGCCGGCGTCCGGTGTCAGGTGACCGCCGACGAGCCGCTGCATGAGGCGGTAGTACGCGCGCGCCGTCATCCGCTTGAACGCGGTGTCCGTGCTGCGGTCGCTGCGGACGCCGTACACGACGTCCGCGTCGTCGGCGCGCGCGGCGGCGAGCATCTGCGGGAGGAGCTCGGGCGGGTCCTGCAGGTCGGCGTCGAGCGTGGCGATCCACCGCCCGCGGGCGCGCGCCAGACCCGCCGAGAGCGCGGCCTGGTGCCCGGCGTTGGCCCGCAGCCGCACGACGCGCAGCTGCGGCCACGCGCGCTGCTCGCGGAGGAGGAGCACGGGGGTCGCGTCGCGGCTGCCGTCGTCGACGACGAGCACCTCGTACGTCTCCGGGCTCCCGTCGAACATGCCGTCGAGCACGGGGCGCAGCCGCTCGGCGAAGAGCGGGAGGACCGCCTCCTCGTCGTACATCGGCACGACCACCGTGAGTTCCGGGACTGGTCCGACCACGTGCTGCGCCTCCGTGCTGTGAGTGTCAGGTCCCGCCGTCGCGGGGCTCGTGCCACACTGGGCGGCATTGTTGTTCCGCGGTGCCCCAGCGTACCCGCGGACGACGTGGGCAGCCGGGTCGCGGCGTCCGTCGCGGGGGGCGACGCCCGGCCGTGGCCCGACCGCCCGGCCCCGGAGCACCCTCGGACGCAGGAGAGCTGGAGAGAATGGTCGCAACGCTGGTCACGGAGACCGCCGAGAAGACGACGGAGCTGCCGATCCCCCCTGCCGCCTTCGCGATCCTCGCGTTGGCCATTTTCGGCCTGCTCCTTCTCGTGACGTTCGCCTTCCGCAGCGTCGCCAACCGGCACTGACCCTCACCCTCCCCGTCGGTGCGAGCTGCCCGCCCACGCCTGGGCGTCATGGGCGGCACCTTCGATCCGGTCCACCACGGTCACCTGGTGGCCGCGAGCGAGGTCGCCGCCGTCTACGACCTCGACGAGGTCGTCTTCGTGCCCACCGGGCAGCCCTGGCAGAAGTCCGACCGTGAGGTCTCCCCGGCCGAGCACCGCTACCTCATGACCGTGATCGCCACAGCCTCCAACCCCCGGTTCACGGTGAGCCGCGTCGACATCGACCGGCCCGGCCCGACCTACACGATCGACACCCTCCGCGACCTGTCCGGCGAGCGGCCGGGCACAGAGCTCTACTTCATCACCGGGGCCGACGCGCTCGAGCAGATCCTCAGCTGGAAGGACAGCGACGAGCTCTTCGACCTCGCCCACTTCGTCGGGGTCACCCGCCCCGGGCACCGGCTCGACGGTTCGGGCCTGCCGCCGGACCGGGTGAGTCTCATGGAGGTTCCCGCGATGGCGATCTCGTCCACCGCGTGCCGCGCCCGCGTCGTCGCCGGGCTGCCCGTCTGGTACCTCGTGCCGGACGGTGTCGTGCAGTACATCGCGAAGCACCGCTTGTACAGGCGGACGGTGGGGGTCCCGGCGTGAGCGACGACGCCGCGACGACCACCGAGCCGGCCGCCACCTCGGACCTCGGGGAGCGCCGTCGCGCCATCCGCGCCGAGCGGGAGCGGCGCGTTCAGCGCGACGGCCAGGACGAGCCACCGCCGCCGCCTCCGACGTCGCTGGTCGGTCCCAACGCGCAGAGCTCCGCGCCCACCGGTGCGATCCCCGTCCACCCCGCGGGCGAGGAGGCCGAGCTCGCGCCGGACGAGCCGGAGATCGGGGACGCCGAGGATGTCGAGGACGAGGATGTCGAGGACGAGCTCGCCCCCGTCGTCGCGGACTCCGAGCCTGGATTCGCCGACGTCCTCGCCGAGTCCGTCCCCGGCGTCGAGCCTGCCGCCGATGTCGTCCGTGATTCCGTTCGTGAGCCCCTTCGCGAGCCGGTCGGCGTTCCCGACGTCCCGGTCGTGCGCGAGGTGCCGCTGCGAGCCTCCTGGCCCGAGCCCGTCGAACGCCTGCGGGTCGCGTCGGCCGCGCTCTGGCCGTCGGCCACGAACCCGCTGCCGCCGCCTGCCGCCATGACGCCCCCCGACCCCGAACCCCCTGCCCGCGAACCGCTCGAGCCCGAGCCGGCGGCGCCACCCGCGCCGGAGCCGGCGGCGTGGTCGCTGTTCACGCCCGTGGTGCCTCCGGAGCCACCCGTCTACGACGACCTCGAGCCCTACCCCTCGGTCTACGAGCCGCGACACGTCTCGCAATCGCCCGAGCCGGACGAGCCGGACGAGCCGGA
>DASQJO010000159.1:0-13005 GCA_035630955.1 Kineosporiaceae bacterium | reverse complement strand
AACGCCGAGCGCCCGCCGGGCGAGCGGGTGCCGCCGAAGATCCTCTCCGGTCAGCTCGCCGCCTACGGCGAGCAGCGGGCGGGCCTGGACGCCGAGGGTTTCGACGAGGTGCTCGCCGCCGAACCGGTCCGCGTCGTCGCGCCCGCCGTCGCCGCGGCCGCCCGGGCCGTCGCCCCCGAGGCGCCGCCGACGCGCGACGGCCACGGAATCCGATTCGGGATGCACGTCTCGACCTTCCGCGTGCCGCCCGCCGAGCTCGGCGTCCGGCTGCGCGACGTCGCCGCCCGCGCCGAGGCCGCCGGTGTCGACTCGCTGTGGGTGATGGACCACCTCCGGCAGATCCCTCAGCTCGGACGGGCCTGGGAGGATCTGCCCGAGGCCGTCGCCGTCCTCGGCCACCTCGCGGCCGCGACGACCCGCCCGACGATCGGCGCCCTCGTCCACCCGGTGACGTTCCGGAACGTGGCGCACCTCGGCAAGATCGTCGCGACGCTCGACGTGCTCAGCGGCGGTCGCGCCGTCTGCGGACTCGGCGCCGGCTGGCTCGCGGCCGAGCACACCGGTTACGGCGTCCCGTTCCCGCCCGCAGGCGAGCGCCTCGACCTCCTCGAGGACGCCCTGCGACTGCTCCCGCTGGTGTGGGGCAAGGGCGCGCCCGCGTTCGAGGGCCGGCGGATCACCGTCCCCGAGGCCCTGAGCTACCCGCGCCCGCTCCAGGAGCACGTCCCGATCCTCGTCGGCGGCTCCGGTCCCCGCCGGACCCTCCGGCTCGTCGCGCAGTACGCCGATGCGTGCAACCTCACCGGCGAGCCGGACGCCGTCCGTGCCGCCCTCGCCGTGCTGCAGCGGCACTGCGCGGACGTCGGTCGCGACCCCGCCGGGATCGAGGTCACCCACCTGTCGACGATCCGGATCTCCGACGAGCGGCCGGCGTCGCGGCGGGGACGCCTCCCGGTCGTCACCGGCTCCGTCGAGGACCACGCGCTGCGCGTCGAGGCGCTGCGGCGCGCCGGCGTCCAGCACGTCATCGCCGCGCTGGACGACGTGTGGGAGCCCGGCGCGGTCGAGCGCTACGGCCGGCTCATCGAGCTGGCAGGAGGAGCATCGAGTCCCCGAACTCGTGCCACAGGTAGCGCGGAGGCGACGCCGTGACGGCGGCGTAGGCCTCGTCGACGAGGGCGCGCCCGGCGACCGACTCCAGCAGGAGCAGGTGACTCGCCTCGGGCTCGTGGAGCCCGGTGACGAGCCCGGTCACGGTGCGCGCGGGCCGGTCCGGTCCCAGCACGAGGTCGGTCCATCCAGCGCCGGGGACGACGGTGCCGTCGGGGTCCGCGCACGTCTCCAGGGCGCGGACGACCGTGGTCCCGACGGCGACGACCCGGCCGCCACCCGCTCGGACGGCGTTCACGAGCCGGGCCGTCGACGGCGGAACGGCGTAGCGCTCGGGCGCGGGCGGCTCGTGGAGCTCCGGGCTCGACACCCCGCAGTGCAGGAGGACGGGCGCGACGGCGACCCCCCGGGCGACGAGGTCGACGACGAGCCGCTCGGTGAAGGGCCGTCCCGCGCTGGGCATCTCGGCGCTGCCCGGATGGCGGGCGAACACGGTCTGCCGGTCGGACAGCGGGAACGCCGATCGCATGTAGCCGTAGCTGATCGGTCGGCCGTGCCGCGTCAGGTAGCCGAGCGGGTCGCCGGCGCCGGTCACGCGCGCACGCCACAGGCGGACGCCGTCCGGGCCGGGCGCGGGGAACGGGCGCTCGAGCGTCGCCCTGGCGCCACCGGGCAGTCCGACGACGGTGCCGGCGGCGAGGCCCAGCTGCGGCCCGTCGTTCCCGGGACGCCGGACCTCCACCACCCAGCTGCCGGCGTCCGGCTGGGCGGCGACGTGCACCGGAACCGGCGCACCCCTGAGCACTCCGGTCAGCGCCGCGGGCACCGTCGCGCTGGTGTTGACGACCACGAGGTCGCCCGGGGCGAGCAACGCGGGCAGGTCCCGAAAGCGCCGGTGCTCGAACCGGCCCGGGGTGGCGACGAGCAGCCGGACGCCGTCCCGGGTCAGTCCCCGGTGCTCGGGCGGCTCCGTGGCGTCGCTCGCAGCGGGCCGCTCGAAGGTGAGCGCAGGGGTCGCGGTCACGCGGTCACCGCCGCCAGCAGGTCGGCGGCGCGGTGCCGGCCGCTCGGCAGCTCCTGCCGCACGAGCCGCAGCAGGGCGGGGACGACGGTCTGCGGGTCCGGACGGTCGCTGATGTCCTCGCCGGGGAACGCTCGCTGGTGCATCGCGGTGTTCATGTCGCCCGGATCGACGGCGTACACGTGCAGGTCGGGGTGCTCGGCGGCGAGGACGGCGGCGAGCTGGTCCAGCGCCGCCTTGGAGGAGCCGTACCCGCCCCAGCCGGGGTAGGCCTCGACCGCGGCGTCCGACGAGACCGTGATCAGCGTGCCGTGGGTGGCCCGCAGCTCGTCGAGGAGCAGCTGCGTGAGGGCGAGCGGGGCGAGGACGTTGACCGCGTAGATCCGCTCGAGTTCGTCGACGGGGTGCGTCGCCAGGGTCGGCAGCGGACTGGGACCCAGGCTGCTCGCGTTGTGGACCAGCAGGTCGAGGCGGCCGAGGGCGGCGACGGCGGCGGCGAGCTCCGCGCGGTGCCCGGGATCGGCGACGTCGCCGGCGACGGCGGTCACCCCGGCCAGGCCCCGGACGGCGGCGTCGAGCACGTCCGAGTGCCGGGCGTCGACGACGACACGCCATCCGGACGCCGCCAGCGCGCGGGTCAGAGCCAGGCCGAGGCCCTGCGAGCCGCCGGTGACGAGGGCGACGGGGGTTGCGGAGTCGGGAGTCATGACGGCATCGTCGAATCTCAAGTGGACTTGAGGTCAAGGGGCCAGGAGCAGCGCGATGAGGACGACGGACCTTCTGACGATCGGCGAGCTCTCGCAGCGGTCGGGGATGGCGCCGTCGGCGCTGCGGTACTACGAGGAGCTCGGGCTGATCTCGAGCACGCGCACACCGTCCGGGCGACGGCGGTTCGAGCGGGGGACGTTGCGCAGGCTCGCGTTCGTCCGCGCCGGACGGAACGTCGGGCTGACGCTCGAGGAGATCGCCGCCGCGCTCGCCACGCTGCCCGAGGGCAGGACTCCGACGCGCGCCGACTGGACCCGGCTGTCGAGGACGTGGCGCTCGCGGCTCGACGAGCAGATCGCGGCGCTCCAGGCGCTGCGCGACGACCTCGGGTCGTGCATCGGCTGCGGCTGCCTGTCGCTGCGCCGGTGCGCCCTCTCGAACCCCTCGGACAGCGCCGGCGGCGCCGGCGCGACCGGCGCGGCGTACCTGCCGACGGCCCTGCGTCGCGGCTAGCGGCGCTCGGTCGTCCGCACCGGTTCTCCGGGGCGCCACACGTCGACGAGCAGGTGGTCGCGCTCCGGGCTGAGCCGCACCAGGGAGGCCTCGGTGAGGTCGATCCGGAACAGCTCGAAGTCTCCGTCCGGCACCTCGTCCGCCGCCCCGCGGAACGCCGCCTTGCCCTCGGCGTCCGTCACCTCGACCGCACGCCCGGCGATCTTCGCGTCCCCGGTCCAGACGTCCGGGTCCTTCGACGCCGAGTGGATCGCCACCCGCGGGTCACGCCGCAGGTCGGCGAACCGGCGGTTCCCGGTCATGCCGCCCAGCCACATCTCGCCGAGCTTGATGGGCACCTCCGTCCCGCTGATCCGCGGGCCGCCGTCGGCCCGGATCGTCGCCATGGTCTTGTGCCGGTGCGCCTCGAACCGCTCGAGTACGCGCGCCGCGAGCTCCGGCGCCTCGTCGCTGAACTCCTGCCACGTCGTCACCTGCCCAGCCAAGCAGCCACCACCGACACGCGGGCCGAGCGTGTACGGTAGAGCCCGTGCGCGTGGCCGCCCTCCTCCTTGGTCGCCGCGGCGGGGCCCGTTAGGCCGGTCCTCCCGTCGCGGAGGTTCCGCGTGCCGGCCGACATTCCTCGTCAGAGCCGACACGATCGTGAGGCGGAACGTTGACCAGCACCCAGCAGCCCTCGGGCATGCCCGTCCATCGCTACGTACCCTTCGCGGACCAGATCCGCGTCGAGCTGCCCGACCGCACCTGGCCCACGAAGCGCATCGAGAAGGCGCCGCAGTGGTGCGCCGTCGACCTGCGCGACGGCAACCAGGCCCTGATCGACCCGATGAGCCCCGAGCGCAAGCGGCGGATGTTCGAGCTGCTCGTCTCGATGGGCTACAAGGAGATCGAGGTCGGGTTCCCGGCGGCCAGCCAGACCGACTTCGACTTCGTCCGGCAGCTCATCGAGGAGGATCTCGTCCCGGACGACGTCGTCATCCAGGTCCTGACCCAGGCCCGCGAGCACCTGATCGAGCGGACGTTCGAGTCCATCAAGGGTGCCAAGCAGGCCGTCATGCACCTGTACAACTCGACGTCCGTGCTGCAGCGCCGGGTCGTCTTCGGGACCGACCAGGACGGGATCGTCGACATCGCCCTGGAGGGCGCGCGGCTGTGCAAGAAGCTCGGCGACGCCGCCGAGGCGGAGGGCACGAACGTCTTCTTCGAGTACTCGCCGGAGTCCTACACCGGCACGGAGCTGGAGTTCGCCGCCCGCATCTGCAACGAGGTGCTCGACGTCTTCGAGCCCGCGCCCGACCGCAAGGTCATCATCAACCTCCCCGCGACCGTCGAGATGGCGACGCCGAACGTCTACGCCGACTCGATCGAGTGGATGCACCGCCACCTCGCGCACCGCGAGAACGTCACGCTCAGCCTGCACCCCCACAACGACCGCGGGACGGCGGTGGCCGCCGCCGAGCTCGGCTACCTCGCCGGTGCCGACCGGATCGAGGGCTGCCTTTTCGGCAACGGGGAGCGCACCGGCAACGTCTGCCTGGTCACGCTCGGCCTCAACGTGTTCAGCCAGGGCATCGACCCGATGATCGACTTCTCGGACATCGACGAGATCCGTCGCACCGTGGAGTACTGCAACCAGCTCAAGGTCCCCGAGCGCCACCCGTACGGCGGGGACCTGGTCTACACCGCCTTCTCGGGCTCCCACCAGGACGCCATCAAGAAGGGCTTCGAGGCGATGGAGCGCGACGCCGCCGCTGCCGGCGTCCCCGTCGACGACTTCACCTGGGCGGTGCCGTACCTGCCGATCGACCCCAAGGACGTCGGGCGCAGCTACGAGGCGGTCATCCGGGTCAACAGCCAGTCCGGCAAGGGCGGCGTGGCCTACCTCATGAAGCACGAGTACAACCTCGACCTGCCGCGCCGGCTGCAGATCGAGTTCAGCCAGGTCGTGCAGCGGGTGACGGACGACCAGGGCGGCGAGGTGCCGCCGCAGGAGCTCTGGCGGATCTTCAGCGACGAGTACCTGCCCACGGCCGACGGCTGGGGCCGCTTCCGGATCAACGGCGTCCGGCAGTCCTCGGACGGCGACGGCGCCGAGCGGCTCACCGTCGACCTCGCCGACAACGGGACGCCGGTCACGCTCGAGGGGCACGGCAACGGACCGATCGCGGCGTTCGTCGACGCGCTCGCCGAGGTCGGCGTCGACGTGCGGGTGCTCGACTACGCCGAGCACGCGATGAGCGCCGGCGGCGACGCCACGGCGGCGGCCTACCTCGAGTGCGCCGTCGGCGACCGAGTGCTCTGGGGCGTCGGCGTCGACACCAACATCACGCGAGCGTCGCTCAAGGCCGTCGTCTCGGCGGTCAACCGCGCCGCTCGCTGACCCCGCGCACCACCTGCGTGCTCAGCTACTGCTGCTTCACTCAGCCAGTGCTCGGTTCCGGACGCCGGAACCGAGCACTGGCTGAGCAACGCAGCACAGGATGAGCAACGACTACACCTCGGCGGGCGCACCCGACGTGGCGGACGGCGCGGGGCTGGTCCGCAGCCACGCGGCGAAGGCGTCGAACGCGTACGGCCTCCCGAGGAAGGTCGCGACGAGGTCGGCGGCGTCCCGGGTGCCGCCGCGGGCGAGGATCTCGTCGCGGTAGCGGCGTGCCGCGCCGGGCGCGAAGAGGTCGTCCCGGTCGAAGGCGGAGAACAGATCCTTCGCGATGACCAGGCTCCACATGTACGTGTAGTACGCCGAGCCGTACCCGGAGAGGTGCCCGAACGCCGCGTGGAAGTGCGTGCCCGGGATCGGCGCGAACAGGTCGTACCGCTGCCGGAGCTCGTCCACGACGGGGGTGATGTCGGCCGGGCGATCGCGGTGCAGCACGTACGAGATCGCCGCGTACGACATCTGCATCCGCACCCAGTAGCCCTTGCCGAACTCGTTGCCCGCGCGCATCCGGGCCACGAGGTCGGCCGGGATCGGACGGCCGTCCTCGTCGTGGGCGAAGCCAGCGAGCACCACCGGGTCCCACGCCCACTCCTCGAGCATCTGCGACGGCGCCTCGACGAAGTCCCACTCGGTGGCGACGCCGGAGAACCGGGCCCAGCGTTGCCGGCCGCCGAGGACGTGGTGCACGAGGTGCCCGAACTCGTGGAACAGCGTGACGACGTCGTCGTGCTCCATGAGCCCCCGGGGCAGGTTGCACACCAGCACGCCCTCGGGCAGTTGGCGGCCCTCGACGCCGCTGACGAGGTCGAACTGCGCGGCGTGCTTGAACTTGCCCTCGCGCGGGTGCAGGTCGAGGTGGATGCGCCCGAGCACCTGCGCGTCCGCGACGACGTCGAAGCCGGCGACGTCCGGGTGCCACGACGCGGCACCGGGAACGGGCCGGTACTCGACGCCGAACAGCCGGCCGGTGACGTCGAGGAGGCCCTGCCTGACCTGCTCGAACCGGAAGTAGCGGCGGACCTCCTGGGCGTCGACGCCGAAGGCCTCGCGCCGCACGAGTTCCTCGTAGTAGGGGTGGTCGGCGCGGTCGACCACCGTCGCGCCGGGGACGTCCTGCTGCAGCCGGCGCAGCAGCACGGCGTAGTCGCGGCGGGCCGGCTCGTCGGCGGCCGCGGCGATGCGGTCGACGAACTCGCCGATCGCCGCGCCCGAGCCGATCATCTTGACCTCGGAGTCGTAGTCGGGCCAGCCGTCGTACCCGAGCAGCGTCGCCTGCTCGTGGCGCAGGGCCAGCATCTCCGCCAGCACGGCGTCGTTGCCCGGCCACGCGCGGTCCATGAACTGTCGGGTGAGCTCGTGGCGGGCCCCACCGTCCCGCGCGAAGGGGCGGAACGGGATGGCGTCCGGGTAGTCGGTGGTGATCGTGACGAGGCCGTCGTCGCCCGGCGGGTGGCCGTCGACGTAGTCCTGCGGCAGCCCGGCCAGCTGCTCGGGGCGCACCCGGATCGACCGGACGTCGTCGCGGATGCCCCTGGCGAAGTCCTGGTCGAGCACCGTGAGCCGCTCGGCGATCGCGCGCAGCCGCTCGCGCGTCGCCTCGTCACGGTCGACGCCGCTGCGCCGGAAGTCGCGCAGCACGCGGTCGCGCAGCCGGGCGGCCTGCTCGTCGAGGCCGGCCGGGTCGGTGGCGGCCACGACGTCGTAGAGCCCGCGGTCGAGCCCTCGGTCGGTCGCGGCCCGGCTGACGTCCTGGGCCCGGTCCTCGGCGAGCGTGCGGACCGGCTCCTCCGGGTGCACCTCCGCCAGCAGCGACGTGACGGCGGCGGCGTTCTGCAGCGCCAGGTCGCTGTCGTTCCAGAGGTCCAGGACGTCGCGGGTGGCGCGGCCGGAGCCGTCCTTGAGCGCAGCGAGGGCCTGCTCGTGCGCGCCCAGGCAGGCGTCCACGCGACCGGTGAGCCAGTCCGTCCACGACGAGCCGGAGGCGGGCAGCTGCAAGGGGTCGACAGTCACGGACCGACCGTATCCAGCCGGGGCAGACGGCGCACCGGCCTGACGGGCGTTCGACCGGCGCGACGGGTGTCGCGTGCCGCGCGGCCACCGGTAGGGGCGACAATCGGAGCATGAGCCTGTACCGGGACGAGGGCGTCGTGCTGCGCGCCCAGAAGCTCGGTGAGGCCGACCGGATCGTCACCCTGCTGACCCGCGAGCACGGCCGAGTCCGGGCGGTCGCGAAGGGCGTCCGCAAGACCACGTCGCGGCTCGGCGCGCGGGTCGAGCCGTTCATGCTCGTCGACGTCCAGCTCTACGAGGGCCGTTCGCTCGACATCATCACGCAGGCCGAGACGATCGGTCCGTACGGGACGGCGATCGCCTCCGACTATCCGCGCTACACCGCCGGCACCGCGATGCTCGAGACCGCCGAGCGGCTCACCGAGACCGAGCGGGAGCCCGCGCTGCAGCTGTTCCTGCTGCTCGCGGGCGGGCTGCGCACCCTCGCCGAGGGCCGCCGCGACCCCGGGCTCGTGCTCGACGCGTTCCTGCTCCGCTCGCTCGCCGTCGCCGGCTGGGCGCCGAGCTTCACCGACTGCGCCCGCTGCGGGGAGCCCGGCCCGCACCGGGCGCTGGCGATCGCCGCCGGGGGAGCGGTCTGCTCCCAGTGCCGCCCCGCCGGCGCCGCAGCGCCGCACCCTGAGACGTTCACGCTGCTCGCGGCCCTGCTCTCCGGCGACTGGATGATCGCCGACGCCAGCGAGGGCCGCCGCCGCCGCGAGGCCAGCGGCATCGTCGCGGCGTACCTGCAGTGGCACCTCGAACGGCAGGTCCGCTCGCTGCGGCTCGTGGAGCGTGAGCGGGTGGAGCAGTAGTGCCGCTCCGCCGTCGCCGTCCGGACGCCGGCCCCGGACCCCGGCACGAGGTCGTGCCCCCGCCGCCGCACCCGTCCGGCGCCCGCCCGCCTGCGATCCCGGCGGAGTTCGTGCCGCGGCACGTCGCGGTCGTCATGGACGGCAACGGCCGGTGGGCCAACGCCCGCGGCCTGCCCCGGACGAAGGGCCACGAGGTCGGCGAGGCCTCGCTCATCGACGTCTGCGCCGGCGCGATCGACATCGGCGTGAGGTACGTCTCCGCGTACGCGTTCTCCACCGAGAACTGGCGCCGCTCGCCGGACGAGGTCCGCTTCCTCCTCGGGTTCAGCCGCGACGTCATCCGCCGCCGCCGCGACCTGCTCAACGACTGGGGCGTCCGGGTGCGCTGGGCCGGACGCCGACCGCGGCTGTGGCGCAGCGTCATCTCCGAGCTGGAGACCGCCGAGGCCATGACGAGGCACAACGACGTCCTCACCCTGACGATGTGCGTCAACTACGGCGGCCGCGCCGAGATCGCGGACGCCGTCCGCGCCATCGCCCGCGACGTCGCCGCGGGCCGGCTCGACCCGGAACGGATCGACGAGCGCACCGTGCAGCGCCACCTCGACGAGCCCGAACTGCCGGACGTCGACCTCTTCCTGCGCAGCGGCGGCGAGCAGCGGACGTCGAACTTCCTGCTCTGGCAGTCCGCGTACGCCGAGATGGTCTTCGTCGACGACCTCTGGCCCGACGTCGACCGCCGCGTGCTGTGGCGCGCGATCGAGGAGTACGCCTCGCGCGACCGCCGCTACGGCGGAGCGATCGACGCCGCCGCCGGCTCCGACGGTGCTCAGCCAGTGCGGCAATACTCAGCCAGTGCGGGTTCCGAAGGGCCGGAGACCCGCATCCACTGAGCATCGCCGCAGTGGATGAGCACCGGCCTCAGTGCTCGTCGTAGTCCGCGCCGTGCGGGGCGTGGCGGAAGCCGTCGTGCACGTAGTCGACGTGGTCACCGTGCACGAGCGCCTCGTGGCCGCAGCCGGGGCCGTGCTCGTGGTCGTGCGCCCGGACGTGCCGGCGTCGCTGGTGCACCGCCGTCCGCGCCGCGCCGCCCGCCGCCGCGACCAGGAACACCCCGATCGCGAGCAGCACGATCGTCGCCCCGGACGGGGTGTCCGCGTAGAACGAGACCGTCGTCCCCGCCACGCTGACGCCCACGCCGACCACGATCGCCGTCAGGAGCGTCCCCCGGAAGCTCCCGGCGACCGCCTGCCCCACCGCGTTCGGAATGATCATGAGCGCGCTGATCAGCAGCAGGCCGACGATCCGCATCGAGATGACCACGGTGGCCGCCGTCAGCACCGCGAGCAGCGTGTTCAGCGCGAGCACGTTCATGCCGCTCGCCCGCGCGTACTCCTCGTCGTTGCTGACCGCGAACAAGCGCGGCGCGAGCACCGCCATGAGCCCCAGGACGGCGACGCTCAGCGCCGCGAAGACCCAGACGTCCTGGTCGCTCGTCGTCGTGATGGCGCCGAACAGGTACGCCGAGAGGTTGGCCGGCGTCCCGGTGGGGGAGAGGCCGATGAGCAGCACGCCGCCGGCGATGCCGCCGTAGAACATCACGGCGAGTGCGATGTCCGCGCTCGCCCGGCCGTACGCCCGGATGAGCTCGATCGCGGTGGCGCCGGCGACCGCGAGCACGAGCGCCGTGAGCACCGGGGCCCGCCCGGTGAGGACGCCGAGCGCGACGCCCGTGAGTGCGACGTGCCCGATCCCGTCACCGATGAGGGCGAGCCGACGCTGCACGAGATAGATGCCGACCGCCGGCGCGGTGACCCCGACGAGCAGCGCGGCCAGCAACGCCCGCTGCATGAACGGGTAGTCGAGGATGAGGACGTTCACGGGACCCCTCCGGGCCGGCGGGAGTCCCGGGCGATCCGGCCGTCCTCGACGACGACGACGCGGGTGAGGACGTCCGCCAGCGGGGCCACCTCGTGCGTGACGATCAGCAGCGTCAGCCCCTGCGCGACGAGCCGCTGCAGGGTCCGGACGAGGCTGGCCTGGCTGGCGGCGTCGACCCCCGCGGTCGGCTCGTCCATGACGAGTACCTCCGGCTCGGACGCCAGCGCGCGGGCGATGAGCACGCGCCGCTGCTGGCCCCCGGAGAGGGTCGCCACCGGCGCGCGCCGGCGGTCCGCGAGCCCGACGGTCGTGATCGCATCGTCGACGACCTCGCGGTCGTGCGCCGACGTCCGGCTCAGCACCGGGCGCCGGGCGAGCCGGCCCGATCCGACGACCTCCTCGACGGTCGACGGCACCGCCCCGCCGACACTGTTGCGCTGCGGCACGTACCCGATACGCCAGCGCTCCTTGAACCGGTCCGCGGGGACGCCGAAGAGCTCGACGTCCCCACCGAGGACCCGGGCGAGCCCGAGGACGCCGCGCACGAGCGTGGTCTTGCCGGCACCGTTGGGCCCGACGAGGGCGACGACCTCGCCGCGGCGCAGCGTGAAGTCCGCGCCGGTGAGCACGGCGCGGTCCCCGTAGCCGACGTCGGCGTGCCGGAGCGCGACGACAGGGGCGTCGGGCGGGGCGTCCGCGTGGCGGTGGCCCTTCTCCCGGCCCGTCAGGAGCCCGCCGAGGAAGCCGGTCACGAGCACTCCTGTCCGGCGCGCAACGTCGCGAGGTTCGCCCGCATGATGCCGAGGTAGTCGTGGGCGGCGGACTCCTCGGTGATCCCCTCGAGCGGGTCGAGGACGGCGGTGGCCGCGCCGGTCTCGGCCGCGACGGTGCGTGCGATCGCGGGGCTCACGAGGGTCTCGGCGTAGACGGTGCGCACCCGCTGGGCGCGGACGACGTCGGCGACGTGCGCGAGCGTGGCGGCGTCCGGCTCCTCCTCGGGGTTGAGGCCGGTGATGCCGATCTGGGTGAAGCCGTAGCGGGCCGCGAGGTAGCCGAACGCCTGGTGACTGGTGACGAGGTCGCGCGACACGCATCGGGCCAGCCCTGCCCGGAACTGCGCGTCGAGCCTCGAGAGGTCTGCGCGGAGGCCGGCGGCGCGCTCGGCGTAGCCGTCCGCGTGCGCCGGGTCGAGCGCGGCGAGGCGGCGGGCGAGGGCGTCGCCGACGTCGGCGAGCCGGGTGGGGTCGAGCCAGAAGTGCGGGTCGACGCCGGTGCCGACGCGTCCGTTGGCCTGCTCGTCGGTGAGCGTCCGGTCGAGGCGGGCGGCCGGCGCCACGTCCATGGCGTGCCCCGCGCTATCGAGGTCCACGGCACTGTCCACCGAGGGCTGGAGACCGCCCAGGTAGACGACGAGATCGGCGTCGACGACGGAGGCGACCTGGCGGGGGGAGAGCTCGAGGTCGTGCGGCTCGGCGCCCGGCTTGGTGAGATCGGTGACGACGACCCGGTCGCCGCCGACGCGCTGCGCCGCGTACTGCAGGGGGTAGAAGCCGGCGACGACGGCGAGGCCGCCCTGCGCCGGCCGGTCCGCCGCCTGCGCGCCGGTGCAGCCGGCGAGCGCGAGCGCGGCCGCGACGACCACCGCCCGCACTCTCATGAGAATGATTCTCATCTTCGAGCCGGGATGGTGTCAAACCCGCCGTGCTACCGACGGCGGGTCAGCAGCTGCCGGACGCCGTCCGCGACGAGAGCCCCGCCGGCTACGCCGCCGGTACTCACCAGGCGGGACGAGCGACCCCCGATCGCCGCGCCGGCCAGGCCCCAGGCGGCCGTCGCGGCGACGGCCAGGCCGCCGCGCCGGCTTCGCCGCACCACCTCACGCATCACCGCGCCGGTCCCGACGAGTGCGGCGGCGCTGATCGCGACCGAGGCCCGGCTGCGCCCGTCGAGGCGCAGCGCGCTGGCCACGTTGAGGACCGCCGCCACCGACGTCCAGCCGAGCAGCATCCCGGTGGCCAGCACCGCGACGCCGGGCGCGTCGTCGACCTTCTGCAGCTCGCCATGGGCGCGCGCGGTGGGCGCGACGATGCCGCCCGCCAGCAGCGCCGGCGTCGCGGCGTACGGACCCGCGACCGAGAGGATCTCCCAGGCGGCGTTGCCGGCGTACGCCGTCGCGAGCCACCAGCCCGTGCGCCGCCCGGTCTCGTCGCCGCGGTTCGCGGGCAGCGCCTGCCGGACGGCGGCAGCGCCGCACGCCGCGAAGATCGGACCCCAGACCGCGAAGAACGGGCCCGGCGGCGTGATCAGCGCCGGGTGCTCGCGGCTCACGGCGTCGATGGTGGGCAGCCCGGCCAGGGTGCCCAGGTACGGCGCCACGACCTGCGCGACCGATCCCGCGACGAGTGCGCCGGACCGCACGGCGTCGTCCGATGCCCTGCTCGACATGTCCACCTCCCCCGGTCGCTGCC
>DASQJO010000158.1:0-1572 GCA_035630955.1 Kineosporiaceae bacterium | reverse complement strand
ACCTGAGCGCGGCCGAGGTGCACCGCGGCGGCGTCCTCCACCTCGAGCTCGGCCCCGAGCCGTCCGGCTGGGGCCGGCACCTGAGACCGCCGTCCGTCACGCCATGGACGGCGGGCGAGGAGAACCGGCGATGACCTCGCGCCGGCTCGTCATCGTCGTCCGCGCCGACCCCGTCATCTGCGGCCACTCCGGCGAGGCGCGCAACCTCGCCGAGGCGGCGCTCAGCCGCGGCTTCGACGACGTCCGGCTCCTCACCTGGCCGATCCCCGCACTGCAGGCCGCCGGCCTCCCGCTCAAGCCGCTGGACCGGTTGCTGCCGTACAGCCCGGGCATCACCGTCGAGCGGCCCGAGCCGGTCGGCGACTACCGCGTGCCGGACGGCCGGTACGTCGCCGGCCTGGTCGGCCGGCTCGTCGAGCTGCTCGCCGAGGGCGTGCCGACCGTCGTGCTGTCCATGTACCTCGCGCCGCACGCGAACGTCGTGGTGGACGCCGTGAACGCCGCGCGCGCCGCCGGCCTCGCGACCGACGTCCGGACGGTCGCGAAGGCGGTCGGCTCCGACGTCACCAACGTCATCCGCTCCGCCCTGCGCGAGGGGCGCTTCGGCGCCGCCGTCGCGACGCTGGCTACGTTCCTCGCGCACGATCGGGTGGTCGCCGTCTCGCAGTACACCCGCGACGAGATCGTCGCCGCCGCCGAGCGGGTGGACGCCGCCTGCGGGACCCGCTTCGCCGACGCCTGCCGCGACCGCGTGACGGTCAGCTACCCGCCGGTCGACACGTCGGCGTTCCTCGACCTCGACCCGGCCCGGGTGGACGCCGCGCTCGCCCGTCGTGGACTGGCCCGCGACGGGTACGTCCTCTTCCTCTCCCGCGTCACGCAGGCGAAGGGCATCCACGACCTCGTCGCCGCGTACGCCCGGTCGCGGGCCCGCGAGCGCGTTCAGCTCGTCGTCGCGGGCGCCGGGCCCGCGCTGCCCGAGATCCGGGTCGTCGCCCAGGACGACGACTGCGTCGTCGTGCTCGACGACGTCAGCGACGAGGAGAAGCCGCTGCTCATGCGGGGGTGCGCGGCCTACGTGCTGCCGACCAAGCCCGAGCCGGACTTCGTCGAGACCTTCGGGATCGCTCTGGTGGAGAAGATGCTGGCGGGCGGCGGGCCCGTCGTCACGACCATCACCGGCGGAACGGGCGAGGCCGTCGGCGACACGGCCGTCATCGTCCCGGCGGGCGACGTGCAGGCCCTGGCGGACGCGCTCGACCACGTGGTCCTCGCGATGGGGGACGCCGAGCGCGAGTCCCTCGCCCGGCGGGCCCAGGCGTACGCGCTGCAGTTCGACCGCGTCCGGGTGTTCGACGACCTCTTCCCGCAGGGTGCGCTCCCGCACGCCGAGGTCGTCCTGCCGTCCGACCCGCTGGGCAGCCCGGCCGGGTGAGGCCGGCGTCGTCCGGCGCGTCGACATGAGGTCAGCACGTACGCTGGTGCCTGCCGCCGGGCGGATCGTGCCCGGTGACAGCGGGGTATGGCGCAGTTTGGTAGCGCGTCCGCTTTGGGAGCGGAAGGCCCCCGGTT
>DASQJO010000157.1:0-4625 GCA_035630955.1 Kineosporiaceae bacterium | reverse complement strand
GGCGTCGAGCCGCGCCTGCGGGGTGACCACGACCAGCGCGATGCCCGCCAGGCCCGCCACGACGGCGAGCGCGTGCACTCTCGGCACCCGCTGGCCCAGCACCGGGCCGGCCAGGACGGCGACCAGCAAGGTCTGGGACGCCGTGAGCACGGCCGCGACGCCGCCGGGGAGGCGCGCCGCGGTGACGAAGAGCAGCGCGAAGAACGCGCCGATGTTGAGGCCGCCGAGGATCGCGGCCTTGAGCCACCACGCGCCGTGCGGCAGCCGGCGTCCGAGGGCGAGGAGCAGCAGCCCGGCGGGCAGCGCCCGCGCCGTCGCGGCGAGCACGGGACGGTGCTCCGGGAGGAACTGCGTCGTCGTGAGGTAGCTCGTCCCCCAGACCAGGGGTGCCAGGGCGGTCCGCATTTCTCTTAGCACTAAGACATAGTCTCTCAGCGCTAAGAGATTGTCTAGAGTGTTCACGTGACCGACGACCCGGTGGAGCGGCTGCTCGCGCAGTGGGCGCGGGAACGCCCCGACCTCGACGTCTCGCCGATGGCCGTGGTCGGCCGGATCAGCAGGCTCGCACGCCGCATCGACCTCGCCCAGCGCGAGACCTTCGCGCGCTACGACCTCGACCCGGCCGGCTTCGACGTGCTCGCGACCCTGCGCCGCAGCGGAGAGCCGTACGCCCTGACACCCGGCGAGCTGATGCGGACGGCGATGGTGACGTCGGGTGCGATCACGCAACGGCTGGACCGGCTGGAGGCGCGCGGGCTGGTGGGCCGGGGCCCGCACCCGCAGGACGGGCGCGGTGTGCTCGTGACCCTGACCGCCGCGGGCCGGGACCTCGTGGACCGGGTGCTCCCCGACCACCTGGCCACGGAGCAGGGCCTGCTCGCCGGGCTTCCCGCCGCCGAGCGCGCGCGGCTCGCCCGCCTGCTGGCGGCGATGGAGGCGGGCGCTCAGACCGCCCCGTGAGTCAGGTGACGGCGAGCACCACGCCGACGACGGCGACCGCGATCGTGGCCAGCGCCCCCAGCACGAGCCGCCCGTAGGGGACGTCGACGGGCGCGCGGCCGCCGAGCACGCTCGCCACGCCGACCAGCACACAGGCCGCCAGCGCGAGGAGCAGGACGCCGGTCGCGTCGCGGTGGGCGGCGCTCAGGGCCGCACCGGACCCGACGAGCACCGTGGCGACACCGGTGCGCTGCCAGGCGAGGCGGGTCCGTTCGGGCTGCAGGCCGGGGTCGCGCGGCACCGCTCAGAGGTCCCGGAGGGCGACGTAGCCGGCGAGCACGAGCGCGGCGACGGCGACGGCGACGCCGAGCCAGGTCAGGGCGGCCGGGGCGGGCAGCGGCTCGTCGAGTCGCATCGCGACCTCGCGACGGCGCCAGCCGGCCACGGCGACGACTGCGAGCCCGGCCCCGCCGGCGCACAGGACCACGGCCACGACGTCGAGCACCCGGGACAGGCCCGCCAGGCGCGCCACCGACGTCAGCCCGATCCCGCCGGCGACCAGCGCCAGCGCCGTCCGCACCCAGGCGAGGGCGGTCCGCTCGTTCGCCATCGAGAAGCGCGGGTCGGGCTCGCTCCCCCGCCCGTAGACCGAGCGCGGACGCCGAGGGTCCGTCACGTCAGGCGATGCGGTCGAGGACGAGGGGCCCCCGCTCGGGCCGTGACCCCTCGGGCGCGATCTCGTACCCGCCCTCGAGGTCGCGCAGTGCCGCGTCGAACCGGTCGGGCGTGTCCGTGTGGAGCGTGAGCAGCGGCTCCCCCGCGCGGACCTTCGCGCCGGGCTTGGCGTGGATCTCGACCCCGGCGGCGGCCTGGACGGCGTCCTCCTTGCGGGCTCGGCCCGCGCCGAGGCGCCAGGCGGCGACGCCGACGGCGAGGGCGTCGAGCGCGACGAGGACGCCGTCGGCGGGGGCGAGCACGGTGTGCGTCTCGCGGGCCGTCGGCAGCGGCGCGTCGGGGTCCCCGCCCTGCGCGGAGATCATGCGGCGCCACACGTCCATGGCGCGGCCGTCGGAGAGCGCGGCGGCCGGGTCCTCCCCGTCGCGGCCGGCGGCGGCGAGCATCTCCCGGGCGAGGGCGAGGGTCAGCTCGACGACGTCGGGCGGTCCACCGCCCGCGAGCACCTCGACGGACTCGCGGACCTCCAGTGCGTTGCCCGCCGTCAGCCCGAGCGGGGTGGACATGTCCGTGAGCAGGGCGACGGTCCGCACACCGGCGTCCGTACCGAGGTCGACCATGGTGCGCGCGAGCTCGCGGGCGGCGTCCGGCGTCTTCATGAAGGCGCCGCTGCCGACCTTGACGTCGAGCACCAGGGCACCCGTGCCCTCGGCGATCTTCTTGCTCATGATCGAGCTCGCGATGAGCGGGATCGACTCGACGGTGCCGGTGACGTCGCGCAGCGCGTAGAGCTTGCGGTCGGCGGGGGCGAGCCCGCTGCCGGCGGCACAGACGACCGCGCCGACGTCCCGCAGCTGCGCGAGCATCGCGTCGTTGTCGAGCGCCGCCCGCCAGCCCGTGATCGACTCGAGCTTGTCCAAGGTGCCGCCGGTGTGCCCGAGCCCGCGCCCGGACAGCTGCGGGACGGCGACGCCGTGCGCGGCCACGAGCGGCGCCAGCGGCAGGGTGATCTTGTCTCCGACGCCGCCGGTGGAGTGCTTGTCCGCGGTCGGCCGGTCGAGCCCGGAGAAGTCGAGCCGCTCCCCGGTCGCGATCATCGCGGCCGTCCACCGCGAGATCTCGCGCCGGGTCATCCCGTTCAGCAGGATCGCCATGGCCAGGGCGGACATCTGCTCGTCCGCGACCTCGCCCCGGGTGTACGCGGCGACGACCCAGTCGATCTGCTCGTCCGTGAGCTCGCCGCCGTCGCGCTTTTGGATGATCACGTCGACCGCGGCGAACCCTGGCGTCGTCATGGCGCACACTCTAGGACTCGCCGGTGATCGCCCTCAGTGGTGATACGCGTGCACGACGGCGTGACCCCGGCCGCGCCGGATCAGGGCGCGGTTGACCGGCACGGTGACCACGAACGCGATCGCCAGCGAGGCGGCCAGCGATCCCCAGAACAGGACGTCGCCGAGACCGGCGTCCATGGCGCCCGGAACGGCCAGGACGAAGGCGTTGTCGACGATCTCCATGGTGAGGATGGAGAGGGTGTCGGCGGCCAGCGCGACCGACAGCGCCTGGCGCCAGCCGAGGCCGGCGCGGACGACGGAGGACGCCGTCAGGCCGTAGCCGAAGACGAACGCCAGGACGACGGCGAGCGCGACGCCCGGCACGGTGGGCCAGCCCCACCAGGTGGCGAGGACGAGCCCCAGGACCTCACCGATGGCGCAGCCGGTGAGGCAGTGCAGCGTCGCCGACACGGCCTGGGACCACAGGCTCGACGTGGACATGTGGGCGGTGCTCGTCATCCCGGCTCCTCGACTCAGATACCCCTCGGGGGTACCTTAACGCGGCCGGGCGCCGGCGCTGTTCCCGTCCGGAAGGTGCGCCGGTAGGCCGTCGGTGTCGTGGCCGCCGCGCGGGCCAGGTGCACCCGCAGGTTCGCCGCGGTACCCAGCCCGCTCGCCTCGGCGACCGACTCGACGGGCAGCGTCGTCGTCTCGAGCAGCCGCCGCGCGTGCAGCACGCGCTGGGCGGTCAGCCACCGCAGCGGGGTGGTCCCGACCTCGGCGACGAAGCGGCGGGCGAACGTGCGCGGGGACCAGCCGGCGTGGGCGGCGAGGTCGGCGACCGTGAGCGGTTCGGCCAGGTGGTCCAGCGCCCACGCGCAGGTCGGCGCCAGGCCCTCCCCCGCCCCGGGCAGCGGGACGTCGACGAACTGCGCCTGCCCGCCGTCCCGGTGCGGCGCCACCACCATGCGCCGGGCGATCCGGGCCGCCTGGTCCGCACCGAGGTCCCGGCGCACGAGGTGCAGGCAGAGGTCGATGCCGGCGGCGACGCCGGCGCTGGTCAGGATCCGGTCCTCGTCGACGTAGAGCACGCCGGGGTCGACGGTGACGTCCGGGTGCCGGCGGGCCAGCTCGTCGGCGTCCCGCCAGTGCGTCGCGGCACGGCGGCCGTCGAGGAGCCCGGCCGCGGCGAGGGCGAACGCACCGGTGCACACGGAGACGACCCGGGCGCCGCGGCGGGCGGCGGCGCGCAGCGCGTCCAGCACCGGCTCGACCGGAGCGTCGTGGGGTGTGTAGCCGGGGACGACGACCGTGTCGGCCTCGGCCAGCGCCTCGAGTCCGGCCGTCGCGAGAACGGCGTATCCGGACGTCGTGGACACGGGTCCGGGCTCGGCGGCGGCCAGGGTGAAGGCGTAGTGCGGGCGCTCGTCGGGGTGCCCGAAGACCTGCGACGGGATCGCGAGGTCGAAGGCGACGACCTCCGGCAGGGCGAGGGCCACGACGCGGTGCACCGGCCGAGCATCTCACGGCCGACGGCAGGATCCTTGCGGAGACTGCCATTGCTGCCACTCGTCGTCGCAGCGTCCGGTCGGGGAGGCTCTCCCCATGACGCGAACCATCGGAATCCTGATCTTCGACGACGTGGAGGAGCTCGACGCCGTCGGGCCGTGGGAGGTGCTCGCGGCCTGGACGCAGCAGTGGCCGGAGGACGGATGGGCCGTGACCGTGCTCTCGCGG
>DASQJO010000156.1:0-2379 GCA_035630955.1 Kineosporiaceae bacterium | reverse complement strand
GTCTCGTGGACGACGGCGAGCGCCAGTCCCTCGACGTCGTCGCGGGCCACCTCCGGCAGGCGGCGGCGCAGCTCGGTGCCGTCGTTGTTGCCGTGGACGCCGATCAGCCGTCCGGAGCTCTCCCGCTCCGCGCGCGACAGCCGCGCGAGGAGCGCGTCGAGGAGCGCCGGCTCCAGCCAGTCACCCGCGTGCACGACGACGTCGGCGCGGTCGACCTCCGCCCACACCGCGGCCGGCAGGTCGCGGGCGCGCTGCGGGACGTGCGTGTCGGCGAGGAGCAGCAGGCGGGTGGTCACGAGCCCACCCTGCCAGCGCCTCGCGGACGGGCCGACCGCAGCGGACGAAGTTACCGTGCCCAGGTGGCCAGCGCGACGACCGGGACGACGGCGGCGCCGCAGACGGACACCGGGGACAGCGTCCTCACCGTGTTCGTCGCGGGTGCCGCGAACCTCCTCATCGCCGTCGCCAAGGGCGCCGGTGCGCTGATCAGCGGCTCTTCCGCGATGCTGTCGGAGGCCGTCCACTCCGTCGCGGACACCGTGACGGAGGTCCTGCTCTTCGTCTCGCTGCGGCGCGGCGGCAAGCCCGCCGACGAGCAGCACCCGCTCGGCTACGGCCGGGAGGCGTACCTGTGGGCGTTGCTCGCCGCCGTCGCGACGTTCGTCGTCGGCGCCCTGGTGTCGATCGTCGACGGCGTCCACCGGATCCGCTCGGGCGGCGACCAGGGGGATCCGCGGGTGGCCTTCGCCGTGCTCGGCATCGCCTTCGTCCTCGAGGGGACGTCGCTGATGCGGGCGCTGCGCCAGGTGCAGGGCACCGCCCGGCGCTACCGGGTGCGGGCACGGACCTTCCTGCAGGAGACGACGGACACGGCCGTCCGCGCCGTCACGCTCGAGGACAGCGCCGCCCTCGTGGGGCTCGTCCTCGCCGCCGTCGGCCTGGCCCTGACCGAGATCACGGGGAACTCGCTGTGGGACGGGCTCGGCTCGGTGCTCATCGGCGTCCTGCTCGTGGTGGTGGCGGGGTCGCTGGCGCGGGCGAACACCAGCCTGCTGGTGGGCCGGTCGGCGCCGCTCGGCGTCGACCAGGCCCTGCGCGACGAGCTGGAGTCCGTGCCCGGCGTGACGTCCGTGCCGGTCTTCGTCACCTCGGTGACGGGCCCCCGGCGGCTGCTGGTCGCCGCCAAGGTCGAGTTCCGCGACGGGTGCACGACCGACGACATCGAGCGGATCGCCGACGAGGCCGAGCGCCGGCTGGTCGGCCGCTTCCCCGGCATCGAGTACGTCTTCCTCGACCCGACGTCCAACCCCGGCGACGCGGCACTGCGGAGCGCCCGACGCGCCGGTTGACCCGGCCGGATCGGGCCGGAGGGGTTGTGAAGGGCGCGGATCAGGAGTGTGCTGGACTACTGCCGGTTCCGACCGGACCCGGTGGCACGCCGGGAGGACGGGGTGGCCACCCGACGTGCGTCCCTGCTCGACGAGGTACCAGGGAGGCTCGATGACCACTGTGGGCACGGAGGCCGAGGGCGGTACGCCCGGGAAGACCTTCGAACCGGACGCGAACGGGGAGCCGATCGTGCGCGTGAGCCGCGCCGTGAACGCTCCACCCGTGCACGTCTGGGAGGTGCTCGTGAGCCCTGCGGGCTCGGCGGCGTTCCTCGGTGAGGGAGCGGTGCTGGGCGGCAAGGGCGAGCCGTACCACTGCGCGGACGGCACCAGCGGGTGCGTCCGCAGCTACCACCCGCTCGAACAGCTGCGCGTGTCGTGGCACGCGACGCCGGACAGTCCACCGACGATCGTGGAGCTGGACCTGCGTGCGGACGGCGACGGCGCCACCCGCCTCGAGCTGAGCCAGGACCACCTCTGGCACGGCGTCGACACCGACGACCTCGACCGGCGCTGGTCGGCGGGGCTGGACCGCCTTGCGGGGCTCGCCGAGTCGAGCCGTTGAACGCGCGTTGAACCCCGGCTGCTGACCCGCGGCGCCGGGAGGGCGCCGCGGGTCAGAGCCAGTCCTGCAGCCGGAAGACCACGTAGAGGATCGACGAGATCGCGACGATCAGGATCGTCGACGCCCAGAACCCGGCCACGTGCCCGAAGCCCGGGTACGGCACGTTCTGCCCGTAGAACCCGGTGATCGCGGTCGGGACGGCGATGATCGCCGCCCAGCTCGTGACCTTCTTCATGATCGAGTTCAGCCTGTTGCCCTGGATCGTCATGTTCGTCTCCAGGATCGTCGTGACCAGGTCGCGCAGGGACTCCGTCCACTCGGTCGCGCGGAGCACGTGGTCGTAGACGTCCTGGTAGTAGGGCATGAGCTCGTCGGGGACGAGGCCGAGGTCGCGCCTCATCATGGTGTTGACGACCTCGCGCATCG
>DASQJO010000155.1:0-11681 GCA_035630955.1 Kineosporiaceae bacterium | reverse complement strand
ATCCAGACGTCCGCGTCCTCGTCCTGCGCGACCGCAGGCGCGTTCCGGCCGTCCGCCTCGGTCAGGTCGACGCGCACGCAGTCGTCGCCCTTGGCGAGCTCGGGCGCGAGGGCGCGCAGGGCGGGGGCGTAGGACGTCGGGGCGACGACGCGGGCCACGCGCGGACAGTCGGACGGGTTCGCCGCGGCCGCCGGAGCCGGCGTGCCGTGACGCGCCCGGTTCGCCGTGGTGACGGCGCCGGTCAGGGCCGCCGTCCCGGCCACGGTCATGACCAGGACGAGCAGCACGACACGTGCACGGCTCGGTCCTGCGTTCTCGTGTCGTCCCACGCGTTCGTCCCCTCGTCACCCCCGGCCCGGGCGGCCGCCGCCCATTCTGCAAAGCCACTTGATGATTCATCCAGCCGAAATGCAACTCGTGACTGAAGAATCACCTGTGGTGAACAGAACGTGACGTGCGAGGAATTCGCGCACGGTGACGAGGGAATTGCAGCGTGTGCCGAAACGAAAGAACGCGCTTTCGGGATCAGTTTCCGACGGTCGCCGACTCCTTACGGTGCGCGACGTCGGTGATGAAGCCGCTGATCGCCTCGCAGAAGGGCCCGGGGTTCTCGTAGAAGGGGAAGTGCGACCCGCCCTCGGAGGCGGTGAAGGTCCGCAGGCGGGCGCCGGGAATGTGCTCCGCCGTCCAGGCCTGGGACGCCGGGGCGACGTGGCTGACCTCGCCAGCGAGCACCAGGGTGGGCACGTCGATCCGGGGGAGGAGGTCGCGCCAGTCCTGCATGACGTGGTCGAGCAGCAGCCGCGCGCCCCAGAGGGCGGGCAGCTTGAGGTTCTCGTCGTACATCCATGCGAGGTCGTCCGCGGTGATGCCCTTGGTCAGCATGGACACGAGGAAGGCATGCCGGGTGTCCCGGTCGTCGACGGCGACGGCGCGGACGAACCCCTCCGCCCCCGGGAAGTCGAGGATGGCGCCGGCGGCCGCACCCTCGGCCGCGTCCATCCAGGGCAGGACGACGCAGGCGCTCGGCTGGTCGACGACGACCAGCGACGCGATCCGCGACGTCCCGTGCGTGTCGATGTAGCTCCAGAGCACCGATGCGCCCATGGAGTGGCCGCCGAGGTGCGCCCGGTCGATGCCGAGGTGATCGAGCAGCTCGTGCAGGTCGGCGCCGAGCCGGGCGATGCGCGCCCCGTGTTCGGGCTTGGCGGACTCGCCGTGACCGCGCTGGTCGTAGGTGACGACCCTGAGGTCCCGCGACAGCGTGGGGAGCGCGCGGTCGAACATCGCCCGCGACTGGGACCACCCGTGGAGCAGCACGAGGACGTCCTGGGCGTCGGCCGGTCCGTCGTCCCGATAGTCCAGGACGCATCCGTCCGAGGTGGTGAAGGTACTCATCGTGATCTCCTTCGGCCGCGAGGTCGGGTCGGGTGTCAGGCGCAGCGGGCGGCGAGGCCGCCGTCGACGGGCAGGCAGACGCCGTTGATGTAGCGGGCGCGGTCCGAGGCGAGGAAGACCGCGGCGTCCGCGACGTCGTACGGGGATCCCATCCGGCCCGTCGGGCTCAGGGCGTGCCGTGCGGCCACCGACGTTGGGTCGGGGGCGAGGTCCGCCGTGACCATGGGCGTGTCGATGAGTCCGGGCAGGATGGCGTTGGCGCGGATGCCGCGGTCGGCGTAGGTCAGCGCCAGCGAGACGGTGAGCTGGTTCAGGGCCGCCTTCGCGGCGCTGTAGGCGGGGTAGACGTAGCCGGTGTCCCGGATGCTCGCGAGCGACGACACGTTGACGACCACGCCGCGGCCGGCGGCGAGCATGTGCGGGAGGGTGTACCGACAGGTGAGATAGGCGCTGGTGAGGTTCAGGGCCACCTGGGCGTTCCAGGTCGCCAGGTCCGTCTCCGCCAGCGACCCGAGGTGAGCGCCGCCGACGTTGTTGTGCAGCACGGCGGGGACGCCGAGCTCGCGCACGACGGCTGCCACCGCGGCGGCCACCTCGTCCTCGCAGGTGACGTCGGCGGCGACCGCGACGGCGGTGCCGCCGGCGGCCACGATCGCCTCGCGCACCCGGTCCGCCTCGTCCGGGTCGCGGTCCACGGCGGCGATCGCTGCGCCGGCCCGCGCGTACGCCAGCGCCGCCGCCTCGCCGTTGCTCACACCGGCGCCGATGCCGCGGCCGATCGAACCCGCGCCCGCCACGACGACGACGCGTCCGGCGAGCTCTGCATCGGCCATCGGGCGGCACCTCCGGACGGGCGGAACGGTTGGCAGTCACCCTGCCGCGCACGCGCCGGCCGAAACACCGACCGGCGACGCAACGATCGGTCGGCTCGTGCTCCGTTTGTAGAATCCCGGCGTGCCGCGGGACGAGATCCAGCTCGCCGTGGACCGGCTCGCGGACCGGCTCCAGCGCTCCGTCGTCGTCAACGACCCCGGCGTCCACCTGCTGTACGCCAGTCCGCACTACGGCGACGAGGACGCGGTGAGGATCCGCTCGGTCCTTCAACGCGAGGCGGACGGCAAGGTGATCGGCCACGTCCTCGCACAGGGCGTCTCGACCTGGACGACAGCGGGGGTCATCCCCCCGAACCCAGAGCTGGAGATGAAGGCGCGGGTGTGCGTCCCGGTCCGGTGGCGTGGGGAGCTGCTGGGACTGCTCATCGTCATGGACGCGGACGCCTCCCTCACCACGAGCGAGCTCGGGGTGATCACCGACGCCGCCACGGGGCTCGCTCCGTTGCTCGAGGCGCGGCTCCGCCCCGACGTCGACGAGCAGGCGGCGTCGGCGCGCGAGCAGGCGGTGCTCGACCTGCTGGCCCCCGAGCCGCTGCTGCGTCGTCGCGCCCTGGCGGAGCTCGGCGGCGGGAGTGGCCCGCCCGGCAACGACGCCGTCGCCGTCGTCGAGGTCGGCCTGCGCGGGGTCGTCACCGGAACGTCGTCGGGGCACGTCGAGACCGCGCTGCGCCAGGCGCTCGCGCCGCGCAGGACCCGGTCGCCGGAGTCCGTGCCTGCGCTGCACGCGGTCCGCGCCGGCATCGGCGTGCTCGTCGTCCGAGGCGGCTCCGCGGAACACCTCGTCCGCACGGCAGACCGCATGGTCGCCACGGTGCGGGACCTCTCGGCGGGGCGGTTCGACGCCGCGGCGGGCATCGGCTCGACGGTGCCGGGCCTCGACCGCGCGTTCGAGTCGGCCGCCCAGGCCGGGCTCGCGCGGCGAGCGGCCGGCACCGTCCTGGACGTCGCGGTCGCCACCTGGGAGCAGCTCGGCCCGTACGGGGTCGTGCTCCGGATCCCGGACGAGGAGCTGACCTGCGCCGCGCTGCCGGCGGAACTCCGGCGCGTCCTCGCGGTGGACCGGGACGGAGAGCTGACCCGCACGCTGCGGGCCTACCTCGACGCGGCCGGAAACGGTCCGGCCGCCGCGGACACCCTCCACATCCACCGGACGACGCTGTACTACCGGCTGCGCAGGGTCGCGCAGCTCACCGGGCTCGACCTGGATGACGGGCGCACGCGACTCGCACTGCACCTCGGCCTCACCCTGCTCGACGTCCTCGAGACCCGTCCGTCCCCGGTGCCGCGGCGGCCAAGTGTCTGACCGGTCCGACGTCCTCAGGCGGGGACGGGGTCGGCCCCTCGCCGTCCACCGGGCCGGCACCGCAGCAGCCGTCGCGCGGCCAACAGGCATCCCCGCACCGCGCCGTGCCGCTCCACGGCCTGGACGGCGTACTCCGAGCAGCTCGGCGTGAACCGGCAGACGGGCCGGCGATGCGCGCTGATCTCCCGCTGGTAGATCCGGATGCCGGCCACGATCCGGTCGGCGGCGGCGGCCGGGGAGGACCGGCGGCCGTGCCGCCGCCGCGGCACGACGGCGACGGCCCGCGCCAGCTGCGGCAGCACCAGCACCGTCGCCACCAGGCAACCGCCGTCGAGTGACTCCGCCAGACAGCACCCCGTCTCCAGGAGACAGGCGTCGCGCAGGCAGGAGTTGCCGGGGCGGTAGCCGTAGCCGTAGCCGGGTCCGGGCCCCCAGCCGGGCCGCCCGTACGGGTTGTACCCGGGGTTGTAGCGCGGGTCGTAGCGGGGGTCGAAGCGGGGGTCGTAGGGCGGGTAGCGACGCCGGGGCCAGGCCATGACCGCTGCAGTACCCCACATGGTCCGGTCCACACGAGGCGGCGTCCTCCGTCCTCCTGTCCGGGGACGGACGAGGGAACACCGACGGCCCGACCCCGGTTGCCACCGATCGATGGCATGAATGGGAAGATGTCGGGCAGAACATGACCAGTGAGACAGACACAACCAGTGAGACAGAACTGACCGACAGGTGACGTTCTCTCGGGGAGAAGGGAACGGCTACGGGTGCCTCCGGTCAAGGATCGATTCGAGGAGATCGTCCACTCGCCGGTGTTCGTGGACGGGTCGGGGCGGCGCCGGACGTGGATCACGAGGACCGTCATCGGGCTCTCGGCGGTGTGCTGCAGCTACGTCGCCGTGCTCGCCGTCGGCTTCCTCGGCGGTCCGGTGCATCCGGGTGATCTTCTGCCGTGGGTCGTGCCCGCCCCTGCGCGGGCGGCGACGCCGGCTCCCGGCACCACCGGGCCGTCGTCCGGCGGCCCGGCGGTGTCGGAGGGGTCGGGGGGCTCGGGACCGGTGGCGAAGCAGGAGGGGAGCCTCGCCCCGGTTCCCGGGCCGACCCCCACCGTCGCCGGCGTGATCGCCCAGGTGGCGGGCGCCGCGCGCTCGCCCGGCGCGACTCCCGGCACCGCCGCCGCCCCGGGCGGGACGACGGCACCCGGCACGACGGCCCCCGGCACGACGGCACCGGGCACGACGGCACCGGGGACGACGGCACCCGGGACGACGACCGCGCCGCCGACGACCTCGTCGAGCTCGGCTCCGCCCAGTACCACCCCGTCCACCAGCGCGCCGCCCCCGATCACGTCCGACCCGGTCCCGACGACGGCCCCGGTACCGACGACCACCGCGCCCACCACGGCCCCCGCCACATCGGGGGCGGCCGCCGGATCCGTCGACGCCACCCTGCCGGATCCGCCGGTCTCGGTGGGGGTGAGCGTGGGCGTCACGTCGCCCGGCTCCTCGGACCCGGCTCCGTGAGGGGCGCCGCGCTCGCGATCCCCACCGTTCGGCCGACATCCCCGCTGGCCAGGTCGGAGCAGCGATTCCGGCCGGACGTGGGGTCTTCCCGCTGGTTGACAGAAGTGACCGCATGGCCACGCTGCGTGCTCATAGTTTGCGCGGGTGGACATTGCGGACCGTGGGGTGACGCCGTGCATCCGATGAGGGAGCGCGTCGACCAGCTGGTCCGCTCGCCCGTGTTCGTCGACGCCACGGGACGTCGCCGGACGTGGGTGACCCGGGGGGTCAGCATGGCGTCGACGATGTGCTGCATGTACGTCCTCGTGCTGGGCGTCGGCCTCGCCGGCGGAACCGTGCGGCCGGGGGCGCTGCTGCCCGGCGGGCCGGAGGGCCAGGACGCGCGCTACGAGCCCGCGGCCAGGGTCGCGAGCGAGCCCTCGGCGGCCCCCGCGCCATCACCCACGGGCGCAGTCCTCCCGTCACCCTCCGCATCAGCCGGGACCCCGACGTCGACCTCCGGCTCGCCGTCCTCGTCCGAGGGCGCGACGCCGACGGCCGGCGGGCCGACGCGCGCGGCGACGGCGCCCGTCGCCGCGCTGGCCACCACGCCTGCGCCGCCCGTTGCGGCCGGCTCCCCGACGACGTCGCCCACGACGAGCCCGACCACGAGCCCGACGTCCAGCCCGACCACGAGCCCGACGACGAGCACGACGACGAGCCCCGTCACGAGCCCGGCGCCGAGCCCGGCCACCAGCCCGGCGTCCAGCCCTCCGACGACCTCGACCGCCCCGACGGGCTCCGCCGCCTCCGACGACACACCCAGCGAGACGCCCGGTGCCTGAGTTCCCCGACCCGCCGCGCCGGACCAGGATCCACTGGCCGGCGCTCGTCCTCGTCCTGGTCTCGCTCGCCGCCGCGCTCGGGCTGCACGGCTACGTCACCGGCGAGCTCGCCGACGCCGGGACGGTCCGCGCCGGCGGGTCGGCGAGCGAGGTGCCGAAGTCCATCGCGAGCGGCGGCCCGATCATCGGCGCGCACGCGGGCACGCTGGACTCGCTGCGGATGCCCGCGAAGACCGTCGCGCTGACCTTCGACGACGGCCCCGACCCGACGTGGACCCCGAAGATCCTCGACGTCCTGCGGCGCGAGGGCGTGCCGGGCACGTTCTTCCTGCTCGGCAGCCAGACGCTGCGCTACCCCGACCTCGTCCGGCGCGAGGTGCAGGAGGGGCACGAGGTCGGCAACCACTCGTTCCGACACCCGGACCTGACGGTCGAGCCGACGTGGGAGCAGCGCTGGCAGCTCGCCCAGCAGGAGCTCGCGCTCGTCGGCGTGACCGGCCGGACGACGTCCCTCATGCGCCCGCCCTACTCGTTCTCCGCCGACTCCCTGGACAACGGGTACTGGCGGCTCATCCAGGACGCGCACGACCACGGCTACGTGACCGTCCTCGCCGACGTCGACGCGCGCGACTGGGAGCGACCCGGCATCGACGCGATCGTCCGCAACGCCGTCCCGAAGGACGGCAAGGGCGCCGTCGTCCTGCTGCACGACGCGGGCGGTGACCGGTCCCAGACCGTCGCGGCGCTGCCCCTGCTCATCGACCGGCTGCGGGCCGAGGGGTACCGGTTCACCACCATCGGCGAGGTCGCCCACCTCGACCCCTACAAGCCCGCGGATCCCGCCGAGCTCTGGCGCGGCCGCGCCCTGCTGTGGGCCACGGAGGGCTCGCAGGTCGTCGCCACGATCCTCGCCGGCGCGTTCCTGCTGGCCGGCGCGCTGACCCTGCTCCGGCTGCTGCTCATGGTCGTCACGGCGAGCCGGCACCGCCGCTCCCGCCGCGACCGCGTCTGGGGCCCGCCGGTGGCGACGCCGGTCTCCGTCGTCGTCCCCGCCTACAACGAGAAGGAGGGGATCGGGGCGGCGATCCGGTCCATCGTCGCGAGCGACCACCCCGTCGAGGTGGTCGTGGTGGACGACGGCTCGACGGACGGTACGGCGGATCTCGTCGCCGGCCTCGGTCTCCCGGAGGTCACGCTCGTCCGGCAGCAGAACGCCGGCAAGCCGGCCGCGCTCAACGCCGGCGTCCGCGCGGCCCGGCACGACCTGCTCGTCCTCGTCGACGGCGACACCCGGTTCGAGCGGGAGACCGTGGGCCGGCTCGTCCAGCCCATGGCCGATCCGCGGGTCGGCGCCGTCTCGGGCAATGCCAAGGTCGGCAACCGGTCCGGGCTCCTCGGTCGGTGGCAGCACATCGAGTACGTGATGGGCTTCAACCTCGACCGGCGGCTGTACGACGTGCTGCAGTGCATGCCGACCGTGCCGGGCGCCGTCGGGGCCTTCCGCCGCGCGGCACTCGTGGACGTCGGCGGCGTCAGCGACGACACGCTCGCGGAGGACACCGACCTCACGGCCGCGATCGTCCGCGCCGGGTGGCAGGTCGTCTACGAGGAGAACGCACGCGCGTGGACGGAGGCGCCGTCCTCGTGGGGCCAGCTGTGGAAGCAGCGGTACCGCTGGTGCTACGGCACGCTGCAGGCGATGTGGAAACACCGCCGCGCCATCGCGGAGCGCGGCGACAGCGGCCGCTTCGGCCGCCGCGGGCTGCTGGCGATGCTCCTCTTCCAGGTGCTGCTGCCGCTCACCGCGCCGGCGATGGACGCGTTCCTGCTCTACGGCCTGTTCTTCCTCGACCTGCGGACGACCGCGGTGCTCTGGGGCGGCTTCCTCGGTGCGCAGGCCGCCACCGCGTCGTACGCCTTCCGGCTCGACCGTGAGTCGCTCGGGCCGCTGTGGACGCTGCCCTTCCAGCAGATCGTCTACCGGCAGCTCATGTACCTCGTGGTCGTCCAGTCCGTGTTCACCGCCCTGGCCGGCCTGCGGCTGCCGTGGGAGAAGCTGAGGCGGACCGGCGACGTCCAGCTGCCGGGCGAGGCGGTGGGCTCCGAGCGCGAGCTCCGGCCGTGACGCGTGCGGCGACGGTCGTACCCGCTGTCGCGCTGGCGGCCGTCCTGGCCGCGGCCTGCAGCCCGAACCCGCCCGTGCCGGCGGCGACCCCGTCCGCCCGCGCGGCGGCCTCGCAGCCGACCGGGGTGGCGCCGTGGGTCGACGTCACCGCGCAGCCGCTCCCTGACCTGGCGGCCGTCGCGCGCAGCGGCGTGCGGACGCTGAACCTGGGCTTCGTGACCGCGGAGGGCGGCGCCTGCCGGCCGTCCTGGGGCGGGACGACGCCCATCGACGCGCCGTCCGTCACCGACGCGGTCCGGGCCTTCCGGGACGCCGGGGGCGAGGTCCGGGTGTCCTTCGGTGGGGCGGACGGCGTCGAGCTCGCCCGGGCCTGTCCGACGTCCGGCGCGCTGGCGGCGGCCTACGGCGAGGTGGTCGCCGCCCTCGGCGTCCGGCTCGTGGACCTCGACGTCGAGGGCTCGACGCTGGCGGACGCGGCGGCCGTGCACCGCCGGACCGAGGCGCTGCGCACCCTCGCGGCGGACGCCGAGGAGCGCGGGCGCCCGCTCGAGCTCACGGTCACCCTGCCCGTCGAACCCGACGGGCTCACCGCGGCTGCACAGGCGCTGCTCCGCGACGCCCACGACGCGGGGCTCCGGCCGGCCGTCGTCGACGTGCTGGCCATGAACTACGCGGGCGAACCGGAGGATCTCGTGGCCGCCGGCCTGGGCGCCGTCGACGCCACCCGGGCGTTCGTCGCCTCCCTCTGGCGCGACGACCCCCCGAGGATCGCCGCCACACTCATGATCGGCGTCAACGACATCCGGCAGCAGGTCGTCCGGGCGTCCGACGCCGAGCGGTTCGTGACGGCGGAGCGGGAACGCGGGCCGGCGTGGGTGGGCTTCTGGTCACTGGGCCGGGACCGACCCTGCGCGGCCGGAGTGGCCGTGCTCAGCCCCTCGTGCAGCGGGACGGCGGAGCCGCCGGGCGCGTACCTCGCGGCGTTCAGTCGCGCGGCAGGTGCGGTCCCAGCAGGCTGAGGTCGGCCGGCGCGAGGCGCCCGACGGCGTTGTTCGCCTGGTGCCAGTACGGGTAGAGCAGCGGCACCCGGCTGACCTGCTCGAGCCGGGCGAGCTCCTCGGCCGTGAGGGTGAGGTCCGCGGCGGCCAGGTTGTCCCGGAGCTGATCCTCCGTGCGCGCGCCGACGATGACGGACGTCACCGCCGTCTGCGCCAGCGTGTACGCGAGGGCCACCTGCGCGGCGGAGACGCCGTGCTCCTCGCCGATCGCGAGGAGGACCTCGACGGTGTCGTACAGCCGGTCCTCGTCGTGGACCGGAGGCTCCGTCCAGCCCTCGAAGCGCCGGGTGCCCTCGGGGGCCGCCTGGCCGCGCCGGTACTTGCCCGACAGCAGGCCGCCGGCGAGCGGGCTCCAGACGAGCACGCCGAGCCCTTCCTGGACCGCGATCGGCACGAGCTCGATCTCGGCGTCCCGGGCCTGCAGCGAGTAGTAGATCTGCTCGCTGACGAACGACTCGAGGCCGTGCTTGTCCGAGATCCACAGCGACGTCATCAGCTGACGGCCGGTGTAGTTCGACGAGCCGACGTAGCGGACCTTGCCCGACCGGACGAGGTCGTCCAGCGCCGACAGCGTCTCCTCGAGCGGGGTCAGGCCGTCCCACTCGTGCACCTGGTAGAGGTCGATGTGGTCGGTGTTGAGCCGCCGTAGGCTCGCCTCGCAGGCCCGGACGATGTGGTACCGCGACAGGCCGCCGTCGTTCGGGCCGGGGCCCATGTCCCCGCGGACCTTCGTCGCGATCAGGACCTCGTCCCGGTCCTTGCCGAGCGCCTCGCCGAGGATCTGTTCGGACAGGCCCTCGGAGTACACGTCGGCGGTGTCGACGAGGTTGACCCCGGCGTCCCGCGCGAGCGCGATCTGGTGCCTCGCCCCCTCCACGTCGATCCGGCCGACGGCACTCGCCCATCCGGTGCCGCCGAAGCCCATCGTTCCCAGCGTGATCGTCGAGACGCGCAGTCCCGACCGTCCGAGCTGCCTGTACTCCATGCCCCGACCCTATGACTCAGAGCTGGGACGAGCCGGGTGGCGCGTGCCGGCGCAGCTCCGGCGGGATGAGCTCGAGCAGCTGGTCGCGCCGCAGGGGCAGGTCGAGCAGGCTGAGCTTGATCCGGCTGCGCCGGTCGTGGTCGTCCGCCGAGAGCCGGACCACCTGTGCGGCGTCCGCCCGGTACCGGATCGTCACCGTGCCGGCCGGGCCGAGCTCACCGGCGTCCGTGCCGTCGACGTCCACGGCGACGCCGCTGCTGTCGTCGGCGACGGTGAGCGCGACGCGGTCGCCCGTGCCGAGGACGACGGCACGATCGATGCCCGTCATCGGAGCGACCGGGGTGACGACCACGGCGGCCGCGGACGGCGACACGACGGGGCCGCCGGCGGCGTAGTTGTAGGCCGTCGAGCCGTTCGGCGTCGCGACGACGACGGCGTCGCAGCGGTAGTAGCCGTAGTGCTGCTCGCCGACGGCGAGGTCGACGGACACGATCCCGGACCGGCCGGGCCGGGTGAGCACGACGTCGTTGAACGCCAACCGGGTGCCGAGCGGGACGTCGTCGGCGTCGGCGACCAGGCAGCCGTGCTGCTCGACGGTGAACTCGCCGGTGGTGAGCCGCTCCAGCGCGGACGGCAGCCCGGCCGGCGTCACCTCGACGAGGAACCCGAGCCGGCCGTGGTTGACGCCGAGCACCGGCACGGGCCGGGGCGCGACCAGGCGCAGCGCGCCGAGCATCGTGCCGTCGCCGCCGAGCGAGACGACACCGTCGACGCGGCCGGCGAAGACGGCGTCCGGGGCGGTCGCGACGCCGGCCGGGAGCCGGGGCCGGTCCTGGTCGCGCCCGAGCACGACGGCGCCGTGACCGGCCGCCCACGCGCAGACGGTCGAGACCGAGGCGGCGACGTCGCGGGTGGGATGGAGGACGAGGCCGATGCACTCGACCCGCGCCGGCTCCGTCATCCCTCGAGCAGCGGCTGCGCCCAGTACTGCCCGGGCTTGACGCCGGGCGGCACCGCGTACAGCCCCGACGCGGTGTGCGTGAGGTACTCCGTCATCGTGTCCGAGCGGGCGAGGCGGGTCTGCAGCGGGACGTACTGGGTGCGCGGGTCGCGGCAGAAGGCGATGAAGAACAGGCCGGCGTCGAGGTGGCCGAAGCCGTCGCTGCCGTCGACGTAGGAGTAACCGCGCCGCAGGATCCGGACGCCGCCGTTGGCATCGGGGTGCGCGATCGCCACGTGCGAGTCGGGCGGGAGGTCCGAGATCGTCACCGAGTCGTGCTCGTCCGTGGCGCCGAGCGGAGCGCCAGAGATCTTGTGCCGGCCGGTGACGTCCTCCTGCTCGCGCAGCGAGACCCGGTCCCAGCTCTCGATCCGCATCGCGATGCGCCGCGCGACCAGGTAGGAACCCCCCGCCATCCACGCGGGGTCGTCGCCGCTGCCCACCCAGACGTGCCGGCTCAGGGCGTCGGCGTCCTCGCCCGCGATGTTCCGCGTGCCGTCCTTGAAGCCGAACAGGTTGCGGGGGGTCTGCTCCGACGGCGTCGTCGACGAGGTGCGGCCGAAGCCGAGCTGGCTCCA
>DASQJO010000154.1:0-4338 GCA_035630955.1 Kineosporiaceae bacterium | reverse complement strand
CGGCGCCGGCCCACTCCGCCCCGTCCCCAGGCGCGGCCGACGCCGCGCGTCCGGGCGCCAGGCGGCGCAGGTAGCCGTCGAGCACCGCGGGCCGGGCGAACCGGACACCGCCGCCGACGGCCGACTCGGCGGGGTGGGCGGCCGCCATCCGCCGGGCCGTCCAGTAGGTGCGGACGTCGACCGCCGTCCGGTGAACGGCCACGCCGACGCCGGGTCGCGGGGCGGCCACGTGGGGTGCCGCGCCGGCCGGGGCCGCGGGCGCGACGGCCGCGACGGCGGCGAGCAGGACGACGGCGAGGCGCACGCCGCACCCGTCGTCCGACCCGGCCGGGACGCGAGCCGGGCGCGGCCGGTGACACCCGCTCGGACCACGGCCCGGACCGGTCGGGAGAATCACCCTGTGCCCGGATCACGCAGCCTCGTCCTGCTCGGTTCCACCGGCTCGATCGGCACCCAGGCCGTCGACGTCGTCGTCCGGAACCCCGACCGGTTCCGGGTCGTGGCGCTGGCGGCCAGCGGGCGGCGTCCCGACCTGCTCGCCGAGCAGGCCGCGCGGCTCGCCGTCGACGTCGTCGCCGTCGCCCGGGCCGACGCCGCGGACGCCGTCACCGCGGCCCTCGCTCACGCCGGAGCGACCGGCGTCCGGGTCGTGGCGGGGGAGACGGCCGTGGCCGAGGTCGCGGGGTGCGGTGCGGACGTCGTCCTCAACGGCCTCGACGGCGCCGCCGGCCTCGAGCCCACGCTGGCGGCCCTGGACGCCGGGAGCCGGCTCGCGCTGGCGAACAAGGAGTCGCTCATCGTCGGCGGCCCCCTGGTCACGCGCGCCGCCGCGTCCGGGCAGATCGTGCCGGTCGACTCCGAGCACTCGGCGATCGCGCAGTGTTTGCGGTCGGGCGCCCGGGGCGAGGTCGGCCGGCTCGTCCTCACCGCCAGCGGCGGGCCGTTCCGGGGGCGGCGCCGGCACGAGCTCGCCTCCGTCACGCCCGAGCAGGCGCTGAACCACCCGACCTGGTCGATGGGGCCGCTCGTCACGATCAACTCCGCGACGCTGGTCAACAAGGGCCTCGAGGTCGTCGAGGCGCACCTGCTGTTCGGCGTCCCGCTCGACCGGGTGGACGTCTGGGTGCACCCGCAGTCGATCGTGCATTCGATGGTCGAGTTCACCGACGGCTCGACGATCGCGCAGTGCTCCCCGCCGGACATGCGCCTGCCCATCGCGCTCGCACTCGGATGGCCCGACCGGGTGCCGGACGCCGCGCCGCCGCTGCGGCTGGGTGCGCCGACGACGTGGGCCTTCGAGCCGCTGGACGACGAGGCCTTCCCCGCCGTCAGGCTGGCGCGCCGCGTCGGCGAGCTGGGCGCGACGTATCCTGCGGTGTACAACGCGTCGAACGAGGAGTGCGTCGCCGCCTTCCTCGCCGGCCGGATCGGGTTCCTCGACATCGTGGACACCGTGGAGCGCGTCGTGGCCGATCACGTGGCCCGGCCCGACCCCGACCTGGCCGGAGTGCTCGCCGCGGACGCGTGGGCGCGCGAGCGTGCGCGGGAACTCGTACCGGCACAGACACGTCCGGAGTGCGTGGAGGAAACCAGCTGATGTACCTCGTGGGCGTGCTCGTCGTCGTGCTCGGTGTGATCGTCTCGATCGCCCTCCACGAGGTCGGGCACCTGGTGCCGGCCAAGCGCTTCGGCGTGAAGTGCACCCAGTACATGATCGGCTTCGGGCCGACCCTGTGGTCGAAGCGCGTCGGCGAGACCGAGTACGGCGTCAAGGCGATCCCGCTCGGCGGTTACGTCCGCATGATCGGCATGTTCCCGCCGAAGGCCGACGGCCGTCGCCGCCCGGACCGCCTCGGCCGCTGGGCCACGCTCGCCGAGCAGGCCCGGCAGGACGCGGCGCGCGAGGTCCGCCCGGAGGACGAGGGCCGGCTGTTCTACCAGCGCTCGGTGCCGAAGCGGCTCGTCATCATGCTCGGCGGGCCCGTCATGAACCTCGTCCTCGCGGTGTTCCTCCTCGCGATCATCGTGTGCGGCTTCGGCGTCCCGGCCACGACGCCGGTGGTCTCCGAGGTCAGCCCCTGCATCCTGCCCGTCGGCCAGACCACGCGGACGTGCGCGCCCGGTGACCCGGCCGCCCCGGCCGCGAGCAGCGGGATCCGCACCGGCGACGAGATCGTCCGCTTCAACGGGCAGCCGGTCACCGACTGGACGCAGGTCCAGCGGCAGATCCGGGCCAACCGCGGGACGCCGGTGCAGATCGTCGTGCGCCGCGACGGCACGCTGCAGACCTTCACCGTGACGCCCGTCGTCACCCAGCGCCAGGTGATCGACGCGAACGGCCAGGTCGTCACCAACGCCGACGGGACGCCGAGGACGACCGCGGTCGGCTTCCTCGGGCTGTCCCCGACGACGCAGCTGGAGCGCCAGTCGCCGGCCGTGCTGCCCGGCCTGGTGTGGAACGCCGTCGCGCAGACGGCCGGCGTCGTCGTCGCGATCCCCGCCAAGATGGTGAACGTCGTCCAGTCCGCGGTGACCGGGACCGAGCGCGACCCGAACGGCCCGATCAGCCTGGTCGGCATCGGCCGCGCCGCCGGCGAGGTGGCCAGCGTGCAGGGCGGCGGCAGCGGCCAGGCGCCCTCGCTGGTCGACCGATTCGTGACGCTGCTGTCGCTGATCGCCAGCCTCAACATCGCGCTGTTCGTGTTCAACCTCATCCCGCTGCTGCCGCTGGACGGCGGCCACATCGCGGGGGCGCTCTGGGAGGGGCTGCGCCGGCGGATCGCCCGGTGGCGCGACCGGCCCGACCCGGGCCCGGTGGACATCGCCAAGGCACTGCCGGTGGCGTACGGCGTCGCGAGCCTGCTGATCGGCATGTCCGTGCTGCTGATCTACGCCGACATCGTGAACCCCATCACGTTCGGCTGACATCGGGGGCCGTCGGCCCGGTCCCGGCGCGTGGTGGTCGTCACCGAGCGCGATACTGATGGTGTGACCGTCAACCTCGGACTGCCCGCCCTGCCGCCCCCCGTCCTCGCGCCGCGCCGTACGACCCGCCAGATCCGGGTCGGCAAGGTGCTCGTGGGAGGGGACGCGCCGGTCAGCGTGCAGTCGATGACGACGACGCTCACCGCCGACGTCAACGCGACCCTGCAGCAGATCGCCGAGCTCACCGCCGCCGGCTGCGACATCGTCCGCGTCGCCTGCCCGAGCCAGGACGACGCGGACGCCCTGCCGGCCATCGCGCGCAAGTCGCAGATCCCGGTGATCGCGGACATCCACTTCCAGCCCAAGTACGTCTTCGCCGCGATCGACGCCGGGTGTGCCGGCGTCCGGGTCAACCCCGGGAACATCCGGCAGTTCGACGACAAGGTCAAGGAGATCGCCAAGGCCGCGAACGACGCGGGCGTCTCGCTCAGGATCGGCGTCAACGCCGGGTCGCTCGACCCGCGGCTGCTGGCCAAGTACGGCAAGGCGACGCCGGAGGCGCTCGTCGAGTCCGCCGTCTGGGAGGCGTCGCTGTTCGAGGAGCACGACTTCCACGACTTCAAGATCTCGGTGAAGCACAACGACCCCGTGGTGATGGTGCGTGCGTACGAGCTGCTGGCCGAGCGCGGCGACTGGCCGCTGCACCTCGGCGTCACCGAGGCCGGCCCGGCCTTCCAGGGGACGATCAAGTCGGCAGTTGCTTTCGGGGCACTTCTCGGTAAGGGCATCGGCGACACGATCCGCGTCTCCCTGTCAGCGCCTCCGGTCGAGGAGGTCAAGGTCGGCAACCAGATCCTGCAGTCGCTGAACCTGCGGCCGCGCAAGCTGGAGATCGTCTCGTGCCCGTCGTGCGGGCGCGCACAGGTCGACGTCTACAAGCTCGCCGAGGAGGTCACCGCCGGACTCGACGGGCTCGAGGTACCGCTCCGGGTCGCCGTCATGGGCTGCGTCGTCAACGGCCCGGGCGAGGCGCGCGAGGCGGACCTCGGCGTCGCGTCCGGCAACGGCAAGGGCCAGATCTTCGTCCGAGGGCAGGTCGTCAAGACCGTCCCGGAATCGCAGATCGTCGAGACCCTGATCGAAGAGGCGATGCAGCTGGCGGAGGGGATGGACGAGGGCTCGCCGGTGGTCACCGTCAGCTGATCGCTCCCGGGGCGTGTGTGGTCGCGGGGGAGCGCCGGCGTGAGTGAGGATGCCTGCGTGCTGCGATCCTCCGTGCGCGTCCTCGGGCGCCACGACGTCGACGAGGCGCTCGCGCTGTGCGGCCGCGACCTCGTCGCGAACCTCTTCGTGGCCTCCCGCCTGTACTCCTCGCGGCAGTGCGGGGCCGGCGGGGAGTTCTGGGGGTGGTAC
>DASQJO010000153.1:0-4667 GCA_035630955.1 Kineosporiaceae bacterium | reverse complement strand
TTCCATGCCGGCTTCGTCGCGCCGGCCTCGGTGCCCGGCGTCCCCGACATGGTCACCACGCGCCGTACGTCGAGAGCGGCGGCGATCTCGATGGACCGGAGGATGTCGGCGGCGTGCTTGCGGCCGCGGGCCGGGTTCGGGTCCAGCGGGTTGCCGTTGCAGTTCAGCGCCGTGAGCTCGACGCCCGCCGCCTCGAACTCGCCGAGGTACTCCTGCCGCGCCGTCTCGCTCTCGAGCAGGTTGCCCGGCAGGTGCGGTTCGGGAACGAAACCACCCGAGTTGATCTCGGCGCTGGTCAGGCCGAGGTCCTTGACGGCGCGCAGCGCCTCGGGCAGCGGCTTGTCGTGCAGGACGGCGGTGTACACACCGAGCTTCACGGATTCACCCGACCTTGATCTCGGCGCCGCCCTCGGCGGCGGACTCGGTGACGGCGGCGAGCAGCCGCAGGTTGTGCAGCCCGTGCTCGAAGGACGGCACCGGCGGGAGGCTCTCGACGCCGGCCACCTGCTCGAGGAAGGCGCGCGCCTGGAAGGTGAACAGGTCGTTCTGGCCGTAGCCGACGCCGGGGAAGTCCATCGGGAGGCCGCCGGTGAGGTACGGGTGCGCCGGGCCGATCGGAACGGTCCGGTAGCCGGCCGTCGACCCCGTCACCGCGCGGTCGACGTAGGTGATCTCGCCGGGCCGGGACAGGTCGAACGTCGCCGCCGCGTCGGAGCCGAAGAGCTCGAAGCCGAGCGAGTTGGCCAGCCCGATCGCGACGCGCGAGGCGGAGAGCGTGGCCGTCGCGCCGGACGCGAAGGTCGCGGTGAAGGTGACGAGGTCCTCGTTCTCCACCGGTTCCCGGACGTCGCTGAGCTCGGTGGCCGCGTGCCCGACGGCGGCCTCCAGCGGCAGCGCACGCTCGGTGGTCGTCGTCGCGAACGTCGTGCCGCGCACGGACGCGATCGGCCCGCACAGGAACTCGGCGAGGTCGACGAGATGGCTGCCGATGTCGGCGAGCGCCCCCGATCCCGGGCCGCCCTTGTAGCGCCAGCTCATGGGGGCGGTCGGCTCGACGGCGTAGTCGCACCAGTAATGACCGTTGAAGAAGATCGGGCGCCCGACCGAGCCGTCGTCCACCAGGCGCTTGACGGCGGCGATCGCGGGCGAGCGCCGGAACGTGAACCCGACGCCCGTCCGCAGGTCCGGGCGGGCCGCCGCGGCGGCGACCATCGCCTCGGCGTCGGCGAGCGTCGGCGCGAAGGGCTTCTCGCAGAGCACGTGCTTGCCGGCCGCCAGCAGGCCCTCGACGACCTCGCGGTGCAGGTGGTTGGCCACGACGACGCTGACGACGTCGACGTCCGCGGCCTCGGCGACCGCCTCCCACGACGTCTCGGCGCGCGCGTACCCGAAACGCCGGGTCGTTTCAGCGGCGAACCGCTCGTTGACGTCGGCGACGGCGACGAGGCGTACGTCCGGCAGCCCGCCCCCGTACAGCGTCGTCGCCCCGCGGTAACCGGCGGCGTGCGCGCGACCGGCCATCCCCGCGCCGACCACCGCCACTCCGATGCCAGGACCGGGCATGGCTCTCCTCCCAATACTTTAAACCGGTTTAAGTGATATCGAGCATCTCGTCCTGCCCGAACCGAGTCAAGAGTTTGTCCCGACGAATTCCGCCGGGATATCGTGACCGGCCATGGAGGGGGAGGCGCCGCCCGCGGCACGGCTCGCACCGCGGCGGCGGCCCACGATGCAGGACGTCGCGCACGAGGCCGGCGTCTCCAAGGGCCTGGTCTCCATGGTCCTCAGCGGCTCGTCCGGACCGAGCGCGGCGACCCGGGAGCGCGTCCTGGCGGTCGCCGCGCGCCTCGGCTACCGCGGGGACCGGACGGCGGCCCTGCTGGCCCGGCGCCGGACGCGGACCCTGGGCGTCACGCTCATTCCCGGGAACCCCTACCACGGCGAGCTCGCCGAGGAGATCCAGTCGGCGGCGGAGGCTGCGGGCTACGAGGTGGTGCTCGGGGCCACCGGGGCCGACGAGGGCCATGCGATCGAGACCCTCGTCGACTCCCGCTGCGAGGCCCTGCTCCTCCTGGGCCCGACGCTGCCCGCCGCCCGGCTGGGGCGGATCGTCGACGCCGTGCCCACCGTCGTGCTCGGCAGCGCCGTCGACCTGCCGGACGCCGACGTCGTCCGCGCCGACGACGCCGGCGGCATCGCCCAGGCCGTGGACCACCTCGTCGCGCTCGGACATCGGCGGATCGCCCACGTCGACGGCCGCAGCGGGGCGATCGCTGAGCTCCGCCGTGAGGGTTTCGTCGCCGCGACGGCGAGGCGCGGCCTCGACCCGGTCGTGCTGCCCGGCGGGCTGACCGAGGACGACGGCGCCGCGGCGCTCGACGACCTGCCGGACGACGTCACCGCCCTCGTCGGCTTCAACGACCGCACCGCCGTCGGCGTCCTGGACCGGCTCGAGCGCTCCGGCGTCCCCGTCCCAGGGGCGATGTCCGTGACCGGCTTCGACGACAGCCCGATGGCGCGGCACGCGCGGATCGACCTCACGAGCGTGGCGCAGGGCTACCTCGACCAGGCCCGGCTGGCCGTGCGGCTCGTCCTCGAACGGCTCGAGGACGGCCGCACGGAGCCTCGCGAGATCGTGCTGCCGACCCGGCTCGTGGTGCGCGGGAGCACGGGGCCGCCGCGGCGTGCATGATCGCCGTGACGTGTGTGATCGGCGCGACAAGGGTGGGTGGAGCGGGTCAGTACGGCCAGCGGCGGACCGGGCCGAGACCGCAGGCGCGGTAGTAGCCGGCCGTGCGGGCCTGAATCGGCAGCGGGATGTCGGGCTCGACGGGGTAGAGATCCTGCTCGATCACGCAGTAGATGTCGCGGTCGAGATCGGCGAGTGCCGCGAGGAGCTCGGGCATGTCGGGTTCGCCGAACGGGGGCTCGCACATCACGCCGAGTGGCACGGCCTCGGCGAGCGAGAGGTTCCCGCGGCGGACGCGCTCGCGGACCTGCGGGTCGACCTGCTTGAGGTGGACGTACGTGATCCGCTCGGGGAACCGGCGGATGATCTCGACGTTGTTCCCCGCGCAGTAGGCGACGTGGCCGGTGTCGAGGCAGAGGTTCACGAGGTCGGGATCGGTGTCGGAGAGGAACCGCTCGATCCGCTCCTGGGTGTCCACGTGGGTGTCGGCGTGCGGGTGGAAGACCAGCTTCACGCCGTACTCGTCGAGCAGGTACGCCGCGAGCTCGTTCGTCCCCGTCACCAGCGCCTGCCACTGCTCGGGCTCGATGTCGGCGGACTCGGTCAGCGCGCCGCCGTGCTGGTCGGTGTACTGGTCCGGCAGGTGCACGAGGTACTCGGCGCCGACCTCGCGCAGCAGCCGGGCCTCGCGCCCGAAGTCCTCCTTGGCCTTGTCCAGCGCCTCCTTGCCCTTGTGCAGCCCGGCGAACACGGTGCCGCCGCAGACGGTGAGGCCGCGCGCCGCCAGCTCGTCGCGCAGCTGGGCCGGGTCCTGCGGCAGGAAGCCCTGCGGGCCGAGCTCGGTGTAGAGGTACCCCGCCGCCGCGACCTCGTCGAGGTACTGCTTCCAGCCGACCTGGCGCGGGTCCTGGGCGAACCACACCCCCCAGGAGTCGGGCGCGGTGCCCAGGGTGAGCCGGGACAGGTCGTTCGGTGCGGTCATCGGGTGCTCCACTCCCTCTCGATTCGGGCTCGATCCGGGGCTCGATCCGGGGCTCGGTTCGGGGCCCGGTTCGGGGTCCCGTCACGTCAGCCACCGTTGCTGGGCGGCCTTGCGCTCCTCGAACGCGGCGCGGCCGGAGAGGGCCGCGGGGACGCCGACCTCCCACCAGGCGCCGGCCTCGGTCCACGTGGTCGGGTGGGTCCGGCAGACGACGACCGCCGGGCGACCCGTGTGCGTCGCCGCCGTCCGCGCCGCCAGGTAGGCGCGGCGCAGGTCGTCGGCGCTGCCGTCCCGCGGCACGTCCTCGACCGTGCAGCCGAGCGCCCGGGCGTGTGCGGCGAAGTCGACCCGCAGCCCGCCGTCCTCGGGCGCGCCGGGTCCCCGCGCGTCCACGAGCAGGTTGTTGAAGCCGGGCGCACCCTGGCCCGTCTGCAGCCGGTGGATGACGGCGTACCCGCCGTTGTCGCAGACGACGAGCACGAACGGGTGCCCGGCGAACGCGGCCGAATAGAGGTCGGAATTGAGCATGAGGTACGAGCCGTCGCCCAGCAGGCCGGTGACGAGCCCGTCGGGGTGCGTCTGCGCCCGGGCCATCGCGGCGCCCCAGGGCCCGGCGACCTCGTAGCCCATGCACGAGAACCCGTACTCGAGGTCCATCGTCGGGGCGTCCGCCGAGGCCGAGCGCCAGCCACCGTGCAGCTCGCCCGGGAATCCGCCGGACGAGGTGAGGACGTAGTCCTCCGGTCCGCTCGCGTCGTTCACGACGCCGACCACCTGGGCGTAGGTGAGCGAGCCGTCCGGCGCCGCTCCCGCCCGCAGGGCGTCGACGTGCGCGTCCCAGGCGGCGCGCTCGTCGGCGGCGCGCGCCCTCCAGGCCTCGTCCGCGCGCCAGCCGGCGAGGGCGCCGTCCAGCTCGCCCAGCGTCGCCCTCGCGTCACCCACCAGCGGGTGGGACGCGTGCTTGAAGGCGTCGAACCTCGCCGCGTTCAGCGCGAC
>DASQJO010000152.1:0-2923 GCA_035630955.1 Kineosporiaceae bacterium | reverse complement strand
CGGGTGATGGCCCCTGACCGGTGTTGCCGCACCGGTCAGGGGTTCCGTGCGCTTACTGCTGCTGCGGCTGGAGCGCCGCCCCCTCCTCGCCGAGATGGCGGACGGGGTCACGCATGATCTCCTCGAACGACGTGCCGCCGGCGACCAGCTCGTGCAGCCGGCGCCACGTCTTGGTGCCCGGGAAGGCCGACGAGCGGATGCGCTGCGCGAGGTCGGTGACGAACTCGAGCTCGGCCCGCAGCATCCGCCGCCGGTACGTGCTCTCGATGACGAACATCTCCGGCAGCCCCATCGCCTCGGACTCGGCGAGCTCGGCGTCCAGACCCCGGATCTCGCTACGGAGCTTGACGCTGCGGTCGTCGAGCAGCCGGGCGACCTCGTCGGGCGGCAGCCCGGGCATGAGCGACAGCCCCGCCTCCAGCGACGTGAAGTCCCGCACGGGGGTCGAGAGCAGCTCGGCGAGCCAGTCCTCGAACTCCTCGACGCCCGCGCCGGTGATCTCGTAGACGGTGCGTTCAGGGCGGCGGCCGTCCCGGGTGGTCTCGCGAGCGCTGATGAGCCCGTGCTTCTGGAGCGACTCGACGACGGCGTACAGCGAGCCGTAGTTGAGCTTGATGCTGCGCTCCTTGCCCCGGGTGCGCAGCGTCGTGGAGATCTCGTACGGGTGCATGGGCTTCTCGACGAGGCAGGCCAGCACGGCCAGGGCCAGCGGGTTCGACACCCGGCGACGGGTCATGACGCCTCCTCCGACTTCGATTACTCGAATCAGAGTACTCAGAAGTGAGGCGAGGTCAACACCTTGGTGCTCGTCGGGTCAGGCCGTCAGTTCGGCGGGCAGCGGGCGCGCGTGGACGACGGCGAGGCCGCTGACGGCGCGGGTGAGGACGACGTACAACCGGCGCAGGCCCGTGCGGACGTCGGGTTCGTCGTCCGCGATCCGCGCCGGTTCGACGACGACGACGCGGTCGTACTCCAGGCCCTTCGCCGTGGTGGCGCCGAGGACGGTGACGCGGGGCGGCGGTTCACCGGCGTCTACCGCGGAGCCCGCCACGTCGTGCTCGACGGCGGCGTCCTTGAGCGTGCGGACTGCTCGCGGCACCCAGCCGTCAGGGACGATCAGGCCCACCGACCCCTCCTCGACCAGCGCCTTCCGGACGGCGTCCAGCACGGCGGGCCACAGGCCGGACGCCGGGACGCCGGCGATCTCGAGGCTGCCGGGGTCGTCGCGGACCGACGTGGGGGCGGACATGCCGGGGGCGATCGCGGGCAGCAGCCGCGCGGCGAACGCGATGACCGCGGCGGGCACCCGGAACCCGCGGTCGAGCACCTCGATGTGGGCCTCGGGGTGGCCGAGGTGCGTCAGGGCGGTCTCCCACGAGGGCGTCGCCCACGGCGTCGTGCCCTGCGCGATGTCGCCGAGCACCGTGGCGGCGCCCGTCGAGCACCGGCGTCCGACCGCCCGCAGCTGCATGGGGGAGAGGTCCTGCGCCTCGTCGAGAACCACGTGGCCGAGGCTCGGCGTCCGGCGCAGGACGTCGGCGAGCTCGTCGAGGAGCACGACGTCGGCGAGCGACCAGCGGGCCGACGTCCGTGACTTCGGGGCGGGGTCCCAGAGCAGCAGCGCCTGCTCGTCGTCGTCGAGGACGCCCTCGGCACAGGCGACGAGGAAGTCGACGTCGGTGAAGAGCCGGAACAGCACGGCGCGTGGCTCGAGCGCGGGCCAGACGCCGTCGACGTAGCGGCGCACCTCGCGGCTGCGCGCGACCGCGTCCTGCACGCGGTCGTCGGGGGAGTCGCCGGCCTCCTCCATGAGCACGAGGATCGCGTGCGCAAGGCGCTGGGCGAGCATGTCGCGGGCGGCGGCGTAGCGGGCGCCGCGGGCGCGCAACTCGGTGACGATCTCGCGGACCTGGTACGCCGGGAGCCGCCACCTCCGGGAGCCGCGCGGCAGCACGAGAGCCTCGTCGGGCGTCGCGACGTGCGCCCAGACGGCGGCGTGCAGGACCTGTGCCATCCGGGCGTCGCCCTTGAGGACGGCGCGCTCGACCGGGTCGGACCCGCGGGCCTGCACCACGCCGGTGCGGACCTGCTTCACGCCGTCGTCGGCCGCGGTCCGGGCGGCCTCGCCGGCGACGAGGTCCTCGACGGTGGTGTGCCGGACCTCGACCTCGCCGAGGCTCGGCAGGACGGCGCCGACGTGCTCGAGGAAGGCGCGGTTGGGGCCGACGACGAGGACGCCCGAGCGCGCCAGCCGGTCCCGGAAGGCGTAGAGCAGCCAGGCGGCGCGGTGCAGGCCGACGGCTGTCTTGCCGGTCCCGGGTGCGCCCTGGACGCAGACGGTGGTGGCGGCGCCGGCGCGCACGATCTCGTCCTGCTCCGGCTGGATGGTCGCGACGATGTCGCGCATCGGGCCGACACGGGGTCGCTCGATCTCCCGGGCGAGGATCGCGCTGCGGGTGTCGGCCTCGGCGGGGTCGGTGAGGTGCTCGTCCTCGTAGGCGGTGACCACGCCGTGCGAGAACCCGAACCGTCGCCGAAGCCGCAGGCCCATAGGGTCGGTCGAGCTGGCCCGGTAGAACGGCCGCGACACCGGTGCACGCCAGTCGACCACCATCGGCTCGCCGTACGCGTCGGTGACATGGCGCCTGCCGATGTAGAACCGTTCGCCCGGCAGCCCGAGCGACCCGCCCGTGGCTTCTCCGTAGTCCAGCCGGCCGAAGAACAGGGGGATGTCGGGGTCGTCCTCCAGCGTCTTCATGCGCTTCCACAGCGTGAACTTCAGGTACTCGTTGCTGAACCGGTCGCCGCCGAGTGCCTCCATCGAAGCCGTCCGGTCGCGCATGCGGGAGAGCGCCTGGCGCGACTGCACCAGGTGGGTCTGTTCCTCGGTCAGGTCGGGGGGCACGTGGAGTGCGGAGAGCGC
>DASQJO010000151.1:0-6362 GCA_035630955.1 Kineosporiaceae bacterium | reverse complement strand
GTCGCTCTACGCGTTCGACCTCGTCAACCGCCGCGCCAGGAAGCCGGCCGGGGCGCCGGACAAGGCCCTCGCGCGGCCCGTCACGAGCGTCGGCGTCGTCGGCGCGGGGCTCATGGCGAGCCAGCTCGCGCTGCTCTTCGTGCGGCGGCTGCAGGTGCCCGTCGTCCTCACCGACCTCGACCAGGCCCGCGTCGACAAGGGCGTCGGCTACGTGCACGGCGAGATCGACACGCTCCTCGCCAAGAAGCGGATCACGACGGACACCGCGAACCGCTTCAGGGCCCTCGTCACCGGCTCGACCTCCAAGGAGGCGTTCGCGGAGGCCGACCTCGTCATCGAGGCCGTCTTCGAGGAGCTCGGCGTCAAGAAGCAGGTCTTCGCCGAGGTCGAGGCCGTCGTCAAGCCCGACTGCGTGCTCATGACCAACACGTCGTCCCTGTCCGTCACGGACATGGCGGCCGAGCTCGAGCACCCCGAGCGCGTCGTCGGGTTCCACTTCTTCAACCCCGTCGCCGTGCTGCCGCTGCTCGAGGTGGTCCGCGCCGAGCGCACCGACGACGCGACGCTCGCCACCGCGTTCGCCGTGGGCAAGGAGCTCAAGAAGTCCTGCGTACTCGTCAAGGATGCGCCGGCCTTCGTCGTCAACCGGCTCCTCACCCGGTTCCTCGGCGAGGTCACGAGGGCGGTCGACGAGGGGACCCCGGTCGAGGTCGCCGACCGCGCGCTCGCGCCGCTCGGCCTGCCGATGTCGCCGTTCGTGCTGCTCCAGCTCGTCGGCCCGGCCGTCGCGCTGCACGTCGCCGAGACCCTGCAGGCGGCGTTCCCGCAGCGGTACCACGTCTCGGAGAACCTCCGCCGGATCGTCGAGGCGGGCCGGGCGGGCATCTACAGCTGGGACGAGCGCGGCCGCCCCTACGTCGACGACGAGACGAGGGCGCTCCTCCGGCAGGGCGACACCGTGCTCACCGAGGAGCAGGTACGGGAGCGGGCCCTCGGTGCCCTGGCCGAGGAGGTGCGGCTCATGCTCGACGACGGGGTCGTCGCCGAGCCGCAGGACGTCGACCTCTGCATGATCCTCGGCGCCGGCTGGCCCTTCCACCTCGGCGGGATCACCCCGTACCTCGACCGGACCGGCGTCGCCGAGCGCGAGACCGGGCGCCGGTTCCTGCCCCGCGGGATCGCGAGCGTGCCCGCCTGAGCCGGAGGACCTAGCCGAAGACGAGGCGGTTCCGCAGCGTCGACGCGTACGCGCCGACGGCGAGCACGAGGCGGCCGCGGGTCGTGTGGAGCACCCGCGACAGCGCGGTCGTCTCGTTCGTCCGCGCCGCCTCCTCGTAGAGCCGTCGCAGCGCGGGCTCCCCGTACCGGTCGGCGATGTACAGACACGTGATGAACGCGCTGTTGTAGTGCTCGTCGACAGCCGCCTCGCTGCCGGTGTAGAACTGCAGCCGCCCGAGCAAGGTCGGCCGCCAGCTGCCGGTCGCCGTGGAGGCGACCTCCGCGGCGGTCAGCCCGTGCCGCCCGAACGTGGTCGTCGCGTCCAGGGCGCCGTCGCCGGCGCGCCGGGCGAAGCCCGTGTACTCGGCGGCGCCCTCCACGAGCCAGGTCGGGACGCCGGAGCCGAGTCGCGCCGTCGCGACGTGGGTCATCTCGTGCCGCAGGACGTCGATGGAGCCGGACTTCGGGCGCTCGAGCAGGTAGGGCGTGACGACCATCCGGACCGCACCGCTACCGGCTCCCCCGCTCGGCAGAGTGACGACCTTGGCGACGAACGCGGCGCGGTCGCCGTTCCCGGGGTCGCCCGCGGCGCTGCGCCCGTACCAGGAGCGGACGAACGTCGTCGACGTCATGGCGTAGGCGACAACCTTGCCGTTCCAGCTGCGCTCGGGCCACACCCGCCGGACGTCGGCCGCGAGCGTCTCCAGCGTCCGGGCCAGCCGCCGGGCCTGCGCCGCGTGCCCGCGGTCGCCGACGACGAGCACATGGGCGGTCCCGGTGAGGTAGAGGTCCTGCAGCAGCCACGGCTCGAGCCGCTGGTCCGTGGAGGGGTCCGTCGTCGTCCGGTCGGCGACCACGCGCCAGCCCCCGGCGTCCGGAGCCACGACCAGGACCATCGGCACGGCGAGCGGGACGTCGTCCCAGCCCTGGAGCCGGTACGTCGCGAGCACCGGCAGCGTGCGCGCCCCCGGCCCGAACCCGCGGACCGGCTGCCCATCGCGGCCCGGGTCGACGGCGAGGGCGAACGTGGCCAACGGCAACGTGGTGAGCCCGCTGAAGACCCGCCGCAGGTCCTCGCGCACCGACGGGCGGCCCGGCGCGGCGACGGAGGTGAACGCGACCTCGTCGCGGGTGCGCACAGCCTGCGCCATCCGCGTGACCAACGACCGCGCCCCGTCGTCGGGGCTCGGAGACGCCGGAGCGGAACCGGGCCCCGCCGACGACTGGGTCAGGGTCGGGGCCGGCGCCCGGAGGGACGTCCCGAGGAGTCCGGCGACGGCGGGCAACCGCAGGGCGACGCCGAGGCCGGTCAGGAGGGCGGCGACGACCGCGAGCACCGGGAGGAGCCTGGGTCCCCCGCCGCCGCCACCTCGCAACCCCGGACCCGCCGTGTCGGCCACGCCCGCACCCTAGACGACAGCCGGCGGGCTCCGCCGCCACGCGCCCTGGACGCGCCCCAGCGCGGCGACGCACACTCGCTCCATGTACGCGACGCCGATGCCGAGTCGCGGCGACGTCGTGCTCGGGCGGGACAGGGCCGGCCGGGTCCTCCGGGTCAGCGCCCACCCCGAGCTCGGCAGGGTCGTCCTCAGCATCTGGCAGGAGGGCACGTGCGTCGCGACCTTCCGGCTCGCGCCGGGCGACATCCCCGACCTGCTCCGCGTGCTCAGCGCCGCAGCCGTCGACGCGGGGCTCGGCGAGCCTCCGGCCGTCGCCGCCGGCTAGCCGGTCGCCTCCCCGAGGTCGGCGCCCTCCAGCCGGGCGTCCAGCCGCGCGACGGTCTCGACCACCTGCCGCGACACGTCCTGCGCCGTGAGCCCCACCCGCTCGAGCACCTCCGCGCGCCGCCCGTGCTCGAGGAAGGCCTGCGGGATCCCGAACCCGCGCACCGGCGTGTCGACGCCGGCGTCCCCGAGGTGCTGCTCGACCGCCGAGCCGACGCCGCCCGCGCGGCCGTTGTCCTCCACGACGACGACGAGCCGGTGGCGGGCGGCCAGCGGCGCGAGGGCCGGGTCGACGGGCAGCACCCAGCGCGGGTCCACGACCGTGACTCCGACACCCTGCGCGGCGAGGCGCCCGGCGACGTCGAGGGCGAGCCCGGCCATGGCGCCGACGGAGACGAGGAGGACGTCCTCCTCGCCCTCCTGGGTCAGCCGGGCGAGGACGTCCAGGCCGCCGAGGCGGTCGACCGCGGGCAGGTCCGGCGGGAGCGTGCCCTTGGGGAAGCGGACGACCGTCGGCCCGTCGTCGACGTCGACGGCCTCGCGGAGCTCGGCGCGCAGGGTGGCGGCGTCCCGCGGGGCCGCGATGCGGATGCCGGGGACGACGCCGAGCAGCGAGAGGTCCCACATGCCGTTGTGACTGGCGCCGTCGTCGCCGGTGACCCCCGCGCGGTCGAGCACGAACGTGACGCCGGCACGGTGCAGCGCGACGTCCATGATCACCTGGTCCACCGCCCTGTTGAGGAACGTGGCGTACACGGCGACGACCGGGTGCAGGCCCGCGTACGCCATGCCCGCCGCGCTCGTCACCGCGTGCTGCTCGGCGATGCCGACGTCGACGACCCGGTCGGGGTGGCGCTGCGCGAACCGGTGCAGGCCGACCGGGATGAGCATCGCGGCGGTGACGCCGACGACGTCGTCGCGCTCGTCGCCGATCTCGGCGATCTCGTCGGCGAAGACGTCCGTCCAGGTCGGCCCCGACGCCTTCAGCGGCCGCCCCGTCTCCGGGTCGAGGACCCCGATGCCGTGGAACCGATCGGCCTCGTCGTTCTCCGCCGGCGCGTAGCCGCGGCCCTTCTCGGTGATGGCGTGCACCAGAACGGGCCCACCGAACGATCGGGCCCGCCGGAACGCGTGCTCGAGGGCCGCGATGTCGTGCCCGTCGACCGGCCCGAGGTACTTGATGCCGAGGTCCTCGAACATCCCCTGCGGCGCGACGACGTCCTTGATGCCCTTCTTCACCCCGTGCAGCGCCTCGTACGCCAGCCGGCCGGGGGCACCGCTGCGCTGCAGGACGTCGCGCCCCCAGTCGAGGAAGCGCTCGTAGCCCTGCGTCGTCCGCAGCGTGGAGAGGTGGTGGGCGAGGCCGCCGATCGTCGGGGCGTAGGAGCGCTCGTTGTCGTTGACGACGATGACGACGGGCCGGTCCGGCGCCGCCGCGATGTTGTTCAGCGCCTCCCACGCCATGCCGCCGGTCAGCGCGCCGTCGCCGACGACGGCCACGACGTGCCGGTCGTGCAGACCGCGCAGCGCGTAGCCGCGGGCGATCCCGTCCGCCCAGGAGAGGGCGGTCGAGGCGTGCGAGTTCTCGACGATGTCGTGCTCGCTCTCGCCGCGCGAGGGGTAGCCGGAGATCCCGCCGCTCTGTTTGAGGCGGGAGAAGTCGCGCCGGCCGGTGAGGAGCTTGTGCACGTAGGCCTGGTGGCCGGTGTCGAACACGAGGGCGTCGTCCGGGGAGTCGAAGACCCGGTGCAGGGCCAGGGTGAGCTCGACGACGCCGAGGTTCGGCCCGAGGTGCCCACCGGTGCGGGTGACCTCGGCGACGAGGAACGCACGGATCTCGGCCGCGAGCTCCTCGAGCTCGCGCGGCGGAAGGCGGCGCAGGTCGTCAGGACCGTCGATGGACCCCAGTGCCGCCATGTCCGAATCCTCCTCGTGTCGGCCCGTCGCCCCGACGGTCCGGCACCGCCGAGTCTAAGAGGGCGCGGGGACGGACGCGCTGTGTGGCCCGGGGCCGCCCGGGGTACGGCAGGTGCATGACCGAGAACGAGCCGCCCACCGGCGGCGAGCGCCCGACCGGCGACCGGGACGAGGGCGCGCGCCCGTCCGGCCCGGAGCACCGCACCGACCGCATCGACCCCACCGCGACGGGGGTGGACGTCGGGCGCATCGAGCACGAGCTCGAGGGCTGGGGCGGCTCCTCGCTGCCACCCCACGAGCTGAGTCCCGAGCAGGTGGAGCACCTGCAGGACCGGCCCGAGCCGATCGGCGGCGGCGAGACCGGGCGGGCGCTGCACGGCGACCAGGGGCACGCCGACCCCGTCTGGCAGGCCGACGCCCCCGAGACCCGCGAACCCGACACCAGCCTCGGCCGCTCCGGGCACCGGGGGCAGGGCTCCGCCGAGGCCCCGCCGGAGCGCTGACACCGCACCTATTCCACGACCGGTTCCACGACCGGTTCCACGACCGGTTCCACGACCGGCGGTTCGTGCTCGCGAGCGCGCCACCCGATCCGCTACGGTCGAACGCGTGTTCGACGTCCTCGAGGGCCTCAACGACGAGCAGAGGGCCGCCGCCACCCACGACGGCGGCCCTCTGCGCGTGCTCGCCGGTCCGGGCACCGGCAAGACGACCACGCTGACGGCGCGCGTCGCCTGGCTCGTCACGTCGGGGGTCCGCGCCGACCGGATCCTCCTGCTGACCTTCACGCGCCGCGCCGCTCGGCAGATGCTGGCGCGGACCCAGGCGATGCACGCCGACACCCGCGGCGTCCGTGGCGGCACCTTCCACGCCGTCGCGCACCAGGTGCTCCGGCGGCACGCGCACCGGCTCGGACTGCCCGAGGGCTTCGGCGTGGTCGACACCGCGGACGCGGCCGACCTGCTCGACCTCGTGCGGGCCGACCTCGGCCTCGGTGCGGGCGAGGGGCGGCGCTTCCCGCGCAAGGCCACGCTGCTCGACGTGTACTCGCGGGCCGTTAACACCGGCGTCCCGCTCTCGGCGGTCCTGGCCGAGAGCGTGCCGTGGGCGGCCGACCGGCTCGACGACGTCGCCGCAGTGTGCCGGGGGTACGTGGCGCGCAAGCGCGCCCTCGGCGTGCTGGACTTCGACGACCTGCTGCTCTACTGGCGTGCCGCGGCCCTGGACGACGTGGCCGGCCCCCGGCTGCGCGCCGGCCTCGACCACGTGCTCGTCGACGAGTACCAGGACGTCAACGCCCTGCAGGTCGACGTGCTGCGCGCGCTGCGCGCGGACGACGCCCGGCTGACCGTGGTGGGCGACGACGCGCAGGCCGTCTACGGCTTCCGGGGCGCGGACGCGCGGCACATCCTCGACATGCCGGCCGTGTTCCCCGGTACGACGACGGTCGTCCTCGAGCGGAACTACCGATCGGTGCAGCCGATCCTGGACGCCGCCAACGCC
>DASQJO010000150.1:0-6031 GCA_035630955.1 Kineosporiaceae bacterium | reverse complement strand
TCGAGGCCGTCGTCCTCGTGCACGAACTGGAGCCTGCCGTCGAAACCCAGCACGGTCGGGACGACGGGCAGGCTGAAGTAGTCGGTGAGCGCGGTGCGGATGTTCGGGCCGATGAAGTTCGCGAAGCGGAGCATCACGACGTCGACGTCCGGGCGCCGGCGGGAGAAGCCGCGGACGTATCCCTCGACCTCGACCGAGTCCTTGCCCCAGCCGCTGCGCGGCAGCACCTTCGCGCCGGTGTCCTCGGTGAACATGGCGGGGTCGCGCGGGCTGGAGCCGTACACCGCGGCGCTCGACTTCACGACCAGCCGCTGCACCGTGCGCGCCTTCTGGCACGCGGCGAGCAGCTGCATCGTGCCGATGACGTTGATCTCCTTCATGGAGACCCTGCCGCCCGCGTGCGTCGGCGTCGCGATGACGTTCATGTGGACGACAGTGTCGACCTCGGCGCGCGCGATGACCTTGGCGATGACGGGGTTGCGGATGTCTGCGCGGACGAAGTCCGCCGTGCCGATGTCGTGCGGCGGCGGGACGACGTCCACCCCGATGACCCGGTCGATGCCGGGCTGGGTGGTGAGGACGCTCGCGAAGCGCCCTCCGAGATAGCGGGAGACCCCGGTGACGAGGACGACGCGTGCCATCGGCTACCCCCTGGGTCACGGACGGGCGGACCGTGCGGGCCGCCGCAGTCCTCGCTACACCACGGACCGACGGCGCCCGCGACGCGTCACTTCTTGTTGCGGCGCTGGTGACGCGTCTTGCGCAGCAGCTTCCGGTGCTTCTTCTTGGCCATCCGCTTGCGGCGCTTCTTGATGACGGAGCCCACGTGTCCTCGCAGTCGATCCAGTCGGAACGGTCGGAGGCCTCAGCCTACCGGTGCCGACAGTGCGGGGCTCAGGCCGTGTCGACGGCGGTGTCGACGTAGGAGTGCTGCAGGTACTCGTTGACCGCCTGCTCGGGCACCCGGAAGGACCGCCCGACCCGCACCGCGGGCAGCTCGCCGCCGTGCACGAGCCTGTACACGGTCATCTTCGACACGCGCATCATCGTCGCGACCTCCGCCACCGTCAGGAAGCGGACGTCCTTGAACTCACCTGCCATGCCACACCGCCCTACCGATCCCCTACCGAGCCGGCCGCCCCCGCGCCGGTGGCCTACGTCAGGCAACGTCCTTCACCCTAGGGGCTCTTGGGACGCGAGTGAAAGGCCTTGACAGCGGCCCGTGCGAACGCCCGAGGCGCCGCGCTCAGTCGAACCAGGGATCCAGCCCGTGCAGGGGGAACACCGCGCGCCGCGTCGCCATCACGGCCCGGTCGACGGGGTCGGCGGGGTCGTGGCCGCGCGACCAGGGCGTGAACGCGGCGTCCCGGCCGTCGGTGAACCGCGCGGGCCCGGGTCTGCCGACGCGTTCCTGCACGTAGAGCCGCCATCCGTCGGGAACCGGGGACGCCGGGTCGATCGGCCGGTGCGCGGCCAGGGCGACGAGGTGCGCCCAGGCCCGCGGGACGACGTCAACGACCTCGTAGCCGCCGCCCCCGACCGCCACCCAGCGGCCCTGCGCGAACTCGTGCGCGAGGTCGTGCAGCGCCGCGTACGACGCACGCTGGGCGTCGAGCGACAGCGCCATGTGCGCGAGCGGGTCGAGCACGTGCGAGTCGCAGCCGTGCTGGGTCACGAGCACGTCGGGCGCGAACGCCCGCAGCAGCGGCGGCACCACGGCGTCGAACGCGCGCAGCCAGCCGGCGTCCCCGGTGCCGGGCGGGAACGCGACGTTCACCGCGCTGCCCGCCGCGGCGCCGCCGCCGACGTCCGCGGCGTCCCCGGTGCCGGGGAAGAGCACGCGACCGGTCTCGTGCAGGGAGATCGTGAGGACGTCGGGGTCCTCCCAGAAGATCCGCTCGACGCCGTCGCCGTGGTGGACGTCGACGTCCACGTAGGCGACCCGCCGGGCCCCGGCGTCCTTGAAGGTGCGGATCGCGAGGGCGACGTCGTTGTAGACGCAGAAGCCGCTGGCCCGGGCGGGCATGGCGTGGTGCAGGCCGCCGGCGAAGTTCACCGCGTGCGCCGACTCCCCGCTCCAGACCGCCTGCGCCGCCGCACGGCTGCCGCCGGCGATCGCGGCGCTCGCGTCGTGCATGCCGGGGAAGACGGGGACGTCGTCCGTGCCGAGCCCGTACTCGAGCGCCGGGTGCGCGCCCCGCTCGGAGGCGGTCCGGACGGCGGCGACGTACCGGGGTTCGTGGACCAGCTCGAGGACGTCGTCCGGGGCCGGCTCGGCGGGGGCGCGGACGACGCCCGGCTGCTCGAGCAGGCCCAGCTCGCGGACGAGGAGCTCGGCGAGCTCGAGACGCAGGGGCGACATCGGGTGGTGCGGTCCGAAGTCGTACGCGAGGAAGGCGTCGTCCCAGATCAGCCGCAGCGCCTCCATGCCGTTCACGGTAGTCCGGGGCCGCGGGGGCGCACAGGGACGCAGGTCCCCTCAGGCGGTGCCGGACGAGAGCTCGCGGGAGCGGTCGCGGGCCGCCTCCATGGCGGTCAGGAACGCGGCGCGCACCTTGTGGTCGTCGAGCTGGCGCAGCGCGGCCATCGTCGTCCCGGCCGGGCTGCTCACCTGCTCACGCAGCACCGTCGGGTGCTGACCGGTCTCCTTGAGCATGGTCGCGGCGCCGTAGAGGGTCTGGACGACGAGCTCGGTCGACGTCGCGCGCGGCAGCCCGAGCAGGACGCCGGCCTCGATCATGGCCTCGACCACGTAGAAGATGTACGCCGGTCCCGAGCCGCTGATGGCGGTCACCGCGTCCTGGTGGTACTCCGGCACCTGCACGACCTTGCCGGTGGCCTCGAGCAGGGCGCGGGCCCGGGCGAGGTGCGCGTCGTCGCAGTGCGTCCCCGGGCTGATCGCCGCCATCCCCTGGTCCACGAGCGCCGGGGTGTTCGGCATGACGCGCACGACGGCCACGCCGGCCGGCAGCCGCTCCTCCACGAAGGCGGTGGTGATGCCCGCGGCGATGGTGACGACGAGGGCGCCCGGCCGGAGAACGTCGCGGATCTCCGCCAGCAGGCCGGCGATGTCCTGCGGCTTGACGACGAGGACGACCGTGTCCGACCAGCCGGCCGCCTCGGTGTTGCCCACGGTCCGGACCCCGTAGCGCTCGGCCAGCTCGGCGGCGCGCTCGGGGCGCCGCTCGCTGACGACGACCTCCTCCGGCGACCAGCCGGCGCGCAGCAGACCGGAGATCAGCGTCTCCCCCATGACCCCGCCGCCGAGGATCGCGACCGTCTCGCTCACGGTCAGCCCTTGCTCACGAGCGAGCGGAGGAAGAACGCGACGTTCGCGGGCCGCTCGGCGAGGCGGCGCATGAGGTAGCCGTACCACTGCGACCCGTACGGCACGTAGACCCGCACGGTCTCGCCCTCGCCCGCGAGCCGGCGCTGCTCGTCCGGGCGGATGCCGTAGAGCATCTGGTACTCGTGATCGGCCGGCGTCCGGCGATGGCGGACGGCGAGCGCGCCGGCGATGTCGACGAGGCGAGGGTCGTGCGTGGCGACCATCGGGTAGCCGCGTCCGGCCATGAGCACCGAGAGGCAGCGCACGTAGGAGCGGTCGACGTCCTGGCGGGAGGCGAACGCGACGGACGGCGGCTCCTTGTAGGCACCCTTGCAGAGCCGGACCCGAGAACCCTCGACGGCGAGGTCCCGGCAGTCGGCCTCGGTCCGGTAGAGGTAGGCCTGCAGCACGGCGCCGACCCAGGGGAAGTCCTGCCGCAGCTCGCGCAGGATCTCCAGGGTCGAGTCCGTGGTGGTGTGGTCCTCCATGTCGAGCGTGACGGTGGTGCCGGCGGCGCCCGCGGCCTCGCAGATCGCGTGCGCGTGCTCGCGGGCGATCTTCTCACCGTCCCCGCCGAGCGCCTGGCCGACCGCCGAGAGCTTGACGGACACCTCGACCCGGCCGCCGTCGGTCAGGCCGGCGTCCGCGAGCCGCCCGAGCACGGTCACGTAGGCGTCCCGGACGGCGCGCGCGTGCTCGGGGTCCGTGGTGTCCTCGCCGAGATGGTCCAGGCTCGCGGTGAGCCCGGCGCCGAGGAGCTCGCGGCAGGCGCGGACGGCGTCCTCGTCGCGGGTGCCCGGGACGTACCGGGCGACGACCTGACGGGACACGGGGGCGTTCTCGACGACGGACCGGAAGCCCTCGCTCCGGGACGCCTGCAGCAGCACCTGACGCAGCACGTGGCCAGGCTAGCCCCAGGTCTGGCGCCGGCGGTTGGGCCGGGCACGGAGCGGTGTGGTCGGCAACGCGGGCGCCGGCAGCCGGGCGGTGGGGTGGTCCACCACGCCGAAGCGGCGGCCGGCCTGCCAGTCCTCGCGGGCGGCGACGATCTCCTCGTGGCTGCGGGCGACGAAGTTCCACCACATGAGCAGGTCCTCCCCGAACGGCGTCCCGCCGAGGAGCAGGACGCGCCCCGGTCCCTCGAGGACCAGCGAGCGGCGCCCGGGTTCCAGGTGCACGAGCGCCGAGACGGGGATCCGGACGCCGGCCGCGGTGGGGCTGCCGTCGACGGCGAGGACGCCGTGCTCGAAGTCCTCCTCCAGGGGCAACTCGACCCGGGCGCCGTCGGCGAGCACCACCTCGGCACCGAGCAGCGGCGAGTAGGCGGCGGCGGCCGAGCGGGCGCCGTCCAGCTCGCCGACGAACACGGTGACGGTGACGCCGTCGGCCCGCAGCACGGGCAGGTCGGCGTGGTGCTCGAAGTGGGGCTCCTGACGGCGGTCGGCGTCCGGGAGCGCCGTCCAGAGCTGGACGCCGTGGAGGTCGGTCGCGATCGGGCCGACGGTGTCCTCGGAGTGGGCGATGCCCTCGCCGGCGGTCATGGCGTTCAGCTCGCCCGGGTGCACGAGCTGCCGGGAACCGACGCTGTCGCGGTGCTCGACGTCGCCGGCGAGCAGCCAGGTCACGGTCTGCAGGCCGATGTGCGGGTGCGGGGGCACGTGCATCGCGGGGCCGCCGCGGGTCGGGCCGAAGTGGTCGACGAAGCACCAGGCACCGATGGTCCGGATGTCGCGGTGCGGCAGCGTCCGCCGGACGAGCATCGCGCGGGGTCCGCCGAGCGGGACCTCGCGCGGTTCGAGGAGCGTGACCCCGTCGCCGACGTCGACGGGTCGTTCGTGCTCGGGAAGCACCGGCGGCACCGTGCCGACGGGTGCGACGGCGGTCACGACGTCGCCGGAGGTGACCTCGTCCGGATAGGCCTCGAGGTTGCTCACGCCAGCCACGGTACGTGCCGGCAGGGCAGGAGGGGAGGGCGCTCGCTCAGGCGGTCCGGCGGCGCAGCGTGGCGGACCCCGCGGCGAGCGCCGCGACCGCGAAGGCGAGCACGATCAGCACGTCGCGGGCGACGTCGGCGCCGCCGGAGGCGTCGGTGGTGATGGTGCGCATGGCGTCGACGGCGTAGGAGAGCGGCAGGACGGCGCTGATCGCGTAGAGCACGTCGGGCAGCTGGTCGCGCGGCACGAGCAGCCCGCACAGCAGGAACTGCGGGAGGACGAACGCCGGCAGGAACTGCACCGCCTGGAACTCGGTGGCGGCGAAGGCGGAGAGGAACAGCCCGAGCGCCGTCCCGAGCACCGCGTCGACGACGGCCACGAGCAGGAGCGCCCAGGTGCTGCCCGCGACGTCGAGCCCGAGCACCCACACGGAGAAGGCGGTGGCCACGACGGCCTGGACGGCCGCGAGCGAGCCGAACGCGACGGCGTACCCGCCGAGCAGGTCGCCCTTGCCGAGCGGCAGGGTGAGGAGCCGCTCGAGCGTGCCGCTGCGCCGCTCCCGCAGCGTCGCGATGCTCGTCACGAGGAACATGACGACGAACGGGAAGACGCCGAGCAGCGGGGCGCCGAGCGCGTCGAAGACGGGCGTGTTCTGGTAGATCCACGCCAGCAGGCCGAGCAGCACGCAGGGCACCACGACGAGCAACCCGATCGTGCGCGGGTCGTGCCGGATCTGCCGGAGCACCCGGCCGGCGGTGACGAGGGTGAG
>DASQJO010000149.1:0-6154 GCA_035630955.1 Kineosporiaceae bacterium | reverse complement strand
GCCGCCTCGAGGATGATGGCGGCCGTCTCGGCCGGGTGGGAGATGCCGACGACGTGGGACGCTCCCGGGATCTCCACCGAGCGCCGCGCCCGGGCGCGGCCGGCCATCATCCGGTGCGCGCCGGCCGGGATGTTGTGGTCGAGCTCGCCGAACACGAACCAGCTCGGGACCGCCTGCCACAGCGGCGTCCCGCCGGACGCCTCGAACAGGGCCGCCTCGGTCACCGGCCGCTGCGTGACGGCCATGACCGCCGCCTCGTCCGCCGGCAGGTCCGCCGCGAACTGGTGGTGGTACCTCTCTGCGTCGATGTAGGTGTCGACGCCGCCGTCCGCGAGCGGCACCCGGGTCAGCGTGTCCGCCAGCGTGGACCCGGGCGCGAGCGAGGAGGCGTCCCCGCAGCTCTCCCCCGGCTGCAGGGCGAACCCCGCCACGTAGACCAGGGCGGCGACGTCCGCGTCGCCCGGCTCGACGTTCGTCATCACGGCGCCGCCGTAGGAGTGGCCGGCGAGCACCACCGGACCGTCGACGCTCCGGACGAGGGCGCTCAGCAGGGCGGCGTCCGACGCGACCGAGCGCAGCGGGTTCGCGAAGGCGATCACCCGGTGGCCGGCCTCACGCAGCGGCGCGAGCACCCCGCCCCAGCTCGACGACTCGGCATAGGCCCCGTGCACGAGGATGACCGTGGCGTTCATGGCGAGGGTTCCTCCGTCGCGTCGTGGCTCCCGGACGGGAACGACGCTTCCAACCCGGCTGACCGGGGACCACCCGGTGGACCCTCCGGCGGGTTCCGGAGAACCCCACCTCAGCCGCGGACGGGCAGCTCGACGTGCAGCGTCGTGCCGACGCCCGGCGGGCTGACCAGGGTCAGCGTCCCCTCGCTCGCCTCCACCCGGTCGAGCAGGCCGGTGAGGCCCGTCCCCCGCGCCGGGTCGGCGCCCCCCTCGCCGTCGTCCCGGACGTCGATGACGAGCGTGCCGGCCCGCGACGTCACATCGATCGCCGCGCGACGGGCATGGGCGTGCTTGACGACGTTGGCCAGCGCCTCCGCGACGACGAAGTAGGCGGTCGTCTCCAGCGCGGGCGAGAGCCGCGGCACCTCCACCCGGAGGTCGACGGGCAGCGCGACGTCCTCGACGAGCGTCTCGAGACCCGCGGGCAGTCCCCCGCGGGTCAGCGCCGCCGGCAGGATGCCCCGGACGACGTCACGCAGGTCCCGGCTCGCGCGCTCGGCGTTCCGCAGCGCCTCCTCGACGAGGTCGGAGGGGTCCTGGCCGCCGGCCATCGCCTCCTTCGCGAGCTTCAGCGTGACGATCGCGTGGACGAGCCGCTGCTGGGCGCTGTCGTGCACGTCGCGCTGCAGCCGGCGGCGGGTCTCGTCGGCGGTGGCGACGACGCGGGCCCGCGACGCGGTCAGCTTCGCCTTGTTCTCGGCGTTGGCGATCGCGGCGGCGGCCAGGTCGGCGAAGGGGGCCAGGCGCTGCTCCGTGCCGGAGGGCGGCGGGAGCCCCTGGCTGATCGTGCTCAGGGTTCCCCAGATCCGTCCCTCGACCACCACGGGAACGGCGACGGAGGTCCCCGCGCCGCTGTCCCCCTCGCTCGGCAGCCGCAGGCCGACCGGCAGCGGGCTGTTGCACGCCGCGACGACGACGACGGTGTCGTCGTCCTCGTACCGCAGCAGCAGCGCGGTGGCGAGATCGCCGAGCAGGGTCGACGCCTCGGTGGCGATCGCCGTGAAGACGTCCTCCAGCGGCGCGCCGTGCGCCACGAGCTCCGCGACCCGTCGCAGGGCGGTCTGCCCGTCGGCCAGCGCCTGCAGCTCCCCGTGGGCGCGGACGGCGGCGATGGCGGTGCCGGCGAGCTCGCTGACGTTCGACAGGTGGTCCTCCACGCCGCGGGGCAGCGGGCCCTGACGTGTCACGACGACGAGCGCCCCCCAGAGGGACTCACCGATCCTGATGGGCGCGGCGGCGCTGCTCGTGAAACCGACGTCGTGGGCCATCCGCGGCCAGCGCCCCGACACGCTGCCCAGGTCGTCCGTCCGCGACGCGCGGCCCGACCGCCACACCCGCCAGGCGGAGCCGTCCCCGGACCCGGGTGCCCGCATCCCCACCTCGAAGCTCTCCGGTGCACCCGCCAGCGCTTCGATCACGGTGGACCCGTCGGGCTCGAACCTCAGGACCATGCCGAAGTCCACGCCGGCGAGCCACGAGGCCTCGTGCGCGAGCGCGTCCAGCACCTGGGGGACGGACGCCTCACGGGCAGCGAGCTCGGCCAGCCGCCGCAGCGACGCCTGCTCCTCCGCCAGCGCCTGCACCTCGGCCCGCGCCTGCACGTTCGCCAGCGCGGCGCCGACGAGCTCCGCGAACTGCTGCAGCCGGTGCTCGGTGCGCGGCGGGAGCGGGCCGGTCCCCGAGGTCGCGGTCAGCATCCCCCACACCTCGCCCCCCACGAGGACGGGCGCGGCCACGGACGCCGCCAGTCCGAACCGTTCGGCGAGCCCGGCGTCCTTCTCGCGGCGGTAGTCGTCCACCCGGTGGACCCGGGCGGAACGGCGGACCCGGTCCGGCAGCGTGTCGGGGTCGACGGCGATCCGCTCGGCGAGCGGCGCGGGCCCGCCCTGCGAGGCGACGACGACGAGGTGGCGGTCGCCGTCGAAGCGGGTCAACGTCATGGCGGTGCCCTGAAGCAGCTCCGAGGCCTGCGCCGCGACCGCCGCGCAGACCTCCTCGGTGGGAACGCCCCGGGCCACGAGCTCCGCGACCGTCCGCAGCGCGCGCTGCTCGTCCGCGAGTTCCTGCAGGTCGGCGCGTGCCTGGGCGCCGGCCACGGCGGCGGCCACGAGGTCGGCGAACTGCGCCAGCCGGCGCTCGACGCCGGCCGCCAGCGGCCCGCCCCGTGTGGTGACCGCGAGCCCGCCCCAGACCTGCTCGTCGACCGTGATCGGGACGGCGACGCCGGCCCGGACGCCGTACTCGTCACGTGCGCGCGCCGGTCCCTGCCGGGCCGTATAGTCGTTCACCCGGGCCGCACGGCCGGTCCGCAGGATCTCGGCCGCGAGCCCCTCGTCGTCGGGCGGCACCTCGATCCGGGTCCCGACCGGCACCGGCCCGCCGTGCACGGCCACCACCGTGTACGCCCGCTCCCCGTCCACCCGCGCGAGCGTGGTGTCCTCGTGGACCAGCTCGGACGCCTCCGCCGCCACCGCCGCGAACAGGTCCTCCTGGCTCCCGCCGCGGGCGACCAGCTCCGCGACCCGGCGTAGGGCCGCCTGTTCCTCGGCCAGGCCGCGCAACCGGCTCCAGGCCCGTGCTCCGGCGACGGCGGCACCGACGATCTCGGTCAGCTCGCCCAGCCGGGCCTCGGTGTCGTACGGGAGGGGACGGTCGTGAGACGTCGCGGCGAGCAGCCCCCACGCCCGGCCCTCGAGCACGACGGGGACGGCGACCGCGGCGCGCACGCCCCAGCCCGCCCGGATGCCGCGCACGTCGAGCACGGAGAAGTCGTCGATCCGGGTGACGCCCCCGCTGCTGCGGACGCGCGCCGCCAGGCTGTCGCCCTCCGCCGGGGCACGGGCGCCCGACGGGGTGCCGCCACGCGCGGCGAGCACCAGCGACGTCCCGTCGTCCTCGAACCGCACCAGCGCCGTCGGGCGTCCGTCGAGCAGGGCGGACGCTGCGTCGACGACCCCCGCGAACACGTCCTCCGGCGGCGCACCGCGGGCCGCCATCTCGGCGACCCGGCCCAGCTCGGCCAGGCGCGCCCGGGCATGGGGCAGCGACGCGGGCATCAGCGCCCGTTCCGGCGCTGGCGCAGGTAGGTCAGGACGGCGTGCACCCGCCGGTGTTCGCTGGTCGTCGAGACGATCCCCAGCTTGCGGAAGATCGACGTCACGTGCTTCTCGACGGCGGCGAGGCTGATGAAGAGGGAGGCCGCGATGCCGGCGTTCGACCTGCCCTCGGCCATGGCGGCGAGCACCGCGAGCTCGCGCGGGGTCAGCGACGACAGAGGACCGGCGGAGGCACGCCGACCCAGCATCCGGCCGACCACCTCGGGGTCGAGCGCGCTGCCTCCGGCGGCCACCCGGGCGACGGCGTCCGTGAACGACCCGACGTCGCCCACCCGCTCCTTGAGCAGGTAGCCGACGCCCTCCGGGCGCTCGCCGATCAGCTCGAGCGCGAACGCCGGCTCGCAGTACTGCGAGAGGATCAGAACCCCCGTGTCGGGCAGCCGCCGTCGCATCTCCAGGGCAGCCACCAGGCCGTCGTCCTCGCGCCGCGGCGGCATCTGGACGTCGACGATCGCCACGTCCGGCCGGTACGCGAGGGTGCGCCGCAGCAGGTCCTCGGCGTCCCCCGCCTGGACCACGACGTCGAGCCCGGCGTCGGCGAGGATCCGGGCGATGCCCTCGCGGAGCAGGACGTCGTCCTCCCCGATCGACACCCGCAGGCCTGCCGTGGCGACGGGCGGGGGCACGCGTCAGTCCCCTTCGAGGAGGTGCCGCATCGTCCGGCCCGACAGCTCGTCCTTGGCGAGGAACCCGATGGCCCCCGCCTGCCGTGCGGCGCGGACGGCGGCCGCGTCGGCGTCGGCGGAGATCAGGACGACGCGCACGTGCCAGGGCAGCGCCACGAGGCACCGCGTGAGGCCGAAGCCGTCGCCGTCGGGCAGGCCCACGTCGACGAGCGCCGCACCGGGGTGCAGCTCGGCGGCCCGTTCCAGCGCGTCCGCCACACCGCCCGCCTCCCCGACCACGACGTGACCCCAGCTCGTCAGGACCCGCGCTGCGAGGTCCCGGAAGGCGGGGTCGTCGTCGACGACGAGCACCGAGCACGACACCGCCTCATGGTCGCAGCCTCCCACCCCGCCTTGGGGTAGGGCTAGCCGGACGACGTTCTCCGGTCAGGGGGCCTGGTCGCGGAGGCGGACCCCCACGAGTCTCGGAGCGACGCCAACCCCTCCCGAGGAGGCCCTCGTGGCAACCATTCCCGTCGGCCAGGAGAACTCGACGCCCATCGAGCTCTACTACGAGGACCACGGCGACGGTCCGGTGGTCGTCCTGCTGCACGGCTGGCCCGTGGACAGCCGCTCGTGGGAACCGCAGCTGCACCCCCTGCTGCAGGCCGGATTCCGGGTCGTCACGTACGACCGGCGCGGGTTCGGCCGCTCCAGCCGCCCGGCGACCGGGTACGACTTCGACACCCTCGCCGCCGACCTGGACGCCGTCCTGACCGCCCTCGACCTGCGTGACGTCGCCCTCGTCGGGTTCTCCCTGGGTACCGGCGAGCTCGCGCGCTACGTCGGCAGACACGGCACCGACCGGATCGGCAGCCTCGTCTTCATCGAGAGCCTGGCGCCGTCGTTCGCGAAGTCGGAGGACAACCCGAAGGGCGTCGACCCGGCCGGCGTCGCCGGCGTGCAGCAGGCGATCCTCAGTGACCGGTTCGCGTGGCTCACGGGTCTGATCGGGGACTTCCTCAACCTCGACGAGTACCTGGGCAAGCGCGTCAGCGAGGACGCCGTCCGCGGGCTGTGGAACGCCGGCGCCGAGGCCTCGCCGGAGGCCACCTGGGCGTGCCCGCAGGGCTGGCTCGATGACTTCAGCCAGGACATCACGCGCATCGACGTCCCCACCCTGATCCTGCACGGCACGGCCGACCGGATCCTGCCGATCGAGGGGCAGGGCCGCCGGCTGCACGCGGCGCTCCCCTCGGCCCGCTACGTGGAGATCGAGGGCGGCCCGCACGTCAACCCCGTCAGCCACAAGGACGAGGTCAACCGGGAGCTGCTCGCGTTCCTGGCTGACCCGTCGTCCGCGGTCGGCGGGATCTGACCGTGGCGACCGACCCCACCGCCCAGCCCGAGACGCAGCCCACGGACGAGCTGACCAGCAGGCTGAAGCGCACGGAGCTGCAGCGCAGCGCCTCGTCGATCCCCGGGCGGGACATCGTCCAGGTGCTCACCGAGATCCCCGTCGGCGTCGCGTCGGGGTGGCACATCCACCCGGGCGAGGAGGTCGGCTACATCCTCGCCGGGTCGGTGGAGATGCGCATCCACGACCGGCCGACGCTGCACCTGAACGCGGGCGACGGGTTCCTCATCCCGCCCGGGACACCGCACAACGCGCTGGATGTGGGGCCGGGCACGGGCGAGATGC
>DASQJO010000148.1:0-1756 GCA_035630955.1 Kineosporiaceae bacterium | reverse complement strand
CAGCAGCCGCCGGCGGGCGGCGGCGATGGCGTCACCCTCACGCGTGTGGGCCTTCTCGCGGACCAGGAGCTCGTCCCGCGCCACCTGCCAGGTGGCGAGGTCGACGACCGGCGGCCGACCGGCCGGTGCCGTCGCCCGGTGGTCCTGGGTGCTCGTCATGGTGTCCTCCGCGGATGTCTCGTCGCAGGCAGCGTCGGACGACGGCCTCTCGCGTCGTCGCTCTGGTGACGCCTGGCGTGCCCGGAACTCATCGCGGACGAGCAGGCGAGCCCGCGGGAAGCCCGAGGACGCGCAAGCGGCCGCCCGGTCGGAGGACGGGACGGCCGCTGCGCGTAGCTGCCGGCCCGTCAGCCGCCTCTCGGCGAGTGGCCGCTCGTAGCGGCAAAGGTGAGGCCCGGGGGCATGAATCGGACCGGCAGTGGTGTCAACGCTAGCAGGGCCCTGCCATTCCCGGGTCGGCCGCCGGATCGGCGGAGGCGGCCCTGCGGCTACCCTCGTCCGGTGCTCGGAGCCGTGACACCGCCCCCGGCGTCGTCGCCACCGGTCGCCTCGACGGGCACGGCCGCCGGCGAGGTCCAGCGCGTCACGCACTGGTTCGACGTCTTCCTGGGGACGCCGCTGACGATCGCCTTCATCGTCCTCGGAGCGCTCCTCGCGCGCTTCGTCCTCCACCGGCTCATCGACAAGGTCGTCGACGGGATCGTCAGCGGCCGCGCCGGCATCGGACGGTTCGAGGACCGCCTCCCCTCCGCGATCGTCGGCGCCACGCTCTCGGCCCGCCGCGAGCAGCGCGCCCGCACGATGGCATCGATCCTCAAGAGCCTCACGACCGCGGCCGTCGGTGTCATCGGCGCCCTGATGATCCTCGACGAGCTCGGCATCCCGACCGGCCCCCTGCTCGCGAGCGCGGGCATCGTCGGCATCGCCGTCGGCTTCGGCGCGCAGGCCCTGGTCCGCGACGTGATCTCCGGGATCTTCATGCTCATCGAGGACCAGTACGGCGTCGGGGACGTCGTCGACCTCGGCGACGCGTCCGGCGTGGTCGAGGCGGTGGGGCTGCGGGTCACGCGGGTCCGCGACGTCAACGGCACCGTCTGGTACATCCGCAACGGCCAGGTCCTCCGCGTCGGGAACCAGTCGCAGGGCTGGGCGCGAGCAGTGCTGGACGTCGGGATCGCCTACGGCGAGGACGTCGCCCGCGCCGAGGGCATCCTGCTCGACGTCGCGAACGGCCTCCGCGACGACGAGACGTTCGGCCCGCTCGTCCTCGAGGACGCCGAGATGTGGGGCATCGAGTCGGTGAGCGCGGACAGCGTCGTGCTACGGCTCGTGGTCAAGACGCAGCCGCTGCAGCAGTGGAACGTCGCCCGCGAGCTGCGGCGCCGCATCAAGGACCGGTTCGACGCCGAGGGCATCCGCGTCGCCCATCCGGCGTCGGCGGTGTTCGTCGCGGGCGACGCGCCCCCGCCGGCGCGTCCGGCCGAGGACGACGAGACCCCGTCGTCCCCGGCCGCCGCACCCTGACGGATCAGGCCAGCACGCGCACCCGCACCGTCTCCGGCAGCTCCTGCAGCTCCCGGACGACGTCCCGTGCGTAGTCGACATGGATGTCCGTCAGCGAATAGCCGAGCTGGTCGCGGGTGCCGAGCAGCTGCGCCTCGATGTTGACGTCGTGCTCGGCGAGCACGCTGTTCACGCGGGCGAGGACGCCCGGGACGTTGCGGTGCAGGTGCAGCAGGCGCCGCGCGCCGGGGGC
>DASQJO010000147.1:0-2445 GCA_035630955.1 Kineosporiaceae bacterium | reverse complement strand
GTCGTCCGGTCCGACCACGACGTCGTTCGGCGCGTTGAGCGGCCGGCCGTCGTACCGGTCGGCGAGCACGGTCAACGACCCGTCATGCTCCGTGCGGGTCACGCGCCGGGTGAGGTGCTCGCAGGTCACGAGGCGGCCCTGCCCGTCCCGGGTGTTGCCGTTCGCGTTGGACGACGGCTGCCGGAACACCGACACCGCCCCGGTCGCGGCGTCCCAGCGGTGGATCCGGTTCGAGGGGATGTCGCTGAAGAGCAGGCAGTCGTGGTCGCCGAACCAGACCGGCCCCTCGACCCAGCGGAAGCCCGTCGCGATCCGCTCGACCGCGGCGTTGAACTGCAGGTACGGCTCGAAGCGCGGGTCCAGCGCGCGCAGGGCGGGGTCGGGGTAGCGGGCGGGGGCGTCGCCCCAGCGCTCCGGGGGCAGCGGCGCGAACGGCACGGGGGATCATATCGGGATGACCCGTGGGATCGCCGTCGTGACGGGGGGCGGCAGCGGCATCGGCGCCGCCTCCGCCCTCGCCCTCGCGCGGGACGGATGGACCGTCGTCCTCGTCGGCCGGCGCGCCGACGCCCTGGCGGAGGTCGCCGGACGGGGCGCCGGGCTGCCCGGCGTCCTGGACCCGCTCCCCGCCGACGTCACCGACGAGGCGCAGGTGCGCGCGCTCTTCGACACCGTCGTCCACCGGCACGGCCGGCTCGACCTGCTCTTCAACAACGCCGGCACCGGCGCCCCCGCCCACGACCTCGACGAGGTGCCCCTCGAGGAGTGGCAGGCGGTCGTCGACGTCAACCTCACCGGCGCCTTCCTCTGCAGCCGGGAGGCGTTCCGGGTGATGCGGCACCAGACGCCGCAGGGCGGCCGAATCGTCAACAACGGCTCGATCGCCGCGCACGCCCCGCGGCCGCGGTCCGTCGCCTACACGGCGACGAAGCACGCGATCACCGGGCTGACGAAGGCGTCGGCGCTCGACGGCCGCCCCTTCGGCATCGCCTGCGGCCAGATCGACATCGGCAACGCCCGCACCGACCTCGCCGCCGCCTCCGAGGCCGGCGCCCTGCAGCCGGACGGCACCGTCCGGCCAGAGCCGATGATGGACGTCGCGCACGCGGCCGAGGCCGTCCGCTACATGGCGAGCCTGCCGCTCGACACCAACGTCGCGACGCTCACGGTGATGGCGACGGCGATGCCCTTCGTCGGCCGCGGCTGACCCGCACCCTCACGCGAACTCGGCGCGGACGCCGATCAGGCGCACCTTGTGCCGGCGGTCGAAGCGGTCGAGCGCGGCGAGGGCCGCGGCGGCGAGGGCGTCGGCGTCCGACCCGGGCTCGGCGAGCGCGACGCCGTGCGTCTGCGTCGTGAACGGCACCCAGCGGATCTTGACGACCACGCGAACGACGGGCCGTCCCTCGGCGGCGACGTCCTCGGCGACGAGCGCCGCGACGCGCGCGGTCTCGGCGCGGACGGCGTCCCAGTCGTCCAGATCGGCCTGGAACGTGACCTCCCGGCTGCGCGACTTGGCGATATAGGTGCCGCCGTAGACGGGGGTGTCGTCGACGCCCTGCCCGATCCGCACCAGCCACGGCCCGATCGTCGGGCCGAACACGGCCGCGAGCCGGGCGGGGTCGGCGGCGGCGAGTTCGCGGACCGTCGTCACGCCCTCGCCCTCGAGCTTGGCGGCGGTCCGGCGTCCGATGCCCCACAGCGCGTCGGGCGGCCGGTCGCCGAGCAGCTCGAACCAGGTGTCGGCGGTGATCCGGTACACGCCCGCGGGCTTGCCGAACCCGGTCGCGATCTTCGCCTGGAGCTTGTTCTTCCCGATCCCGACGCTGCTCTCCAGCCGGGTCGCCTTCCGGACGCGCCGCTGCAGGTCGCGCGCGAACGCCTCCGGGTCGTCGGTGACGACGCCGAGGAACGCCTCGTCCCAGCCGAGCACCTCCACCACCGCGCCGGTGCTGCGCAGCGCGGCCATGACGTCCGCGGACGCCGCCTCGTAGGCCGGCCTGTCGACGGGCAGGAACACGGCGTCCGGGATGCGCCGCACGGCCGTCCGCAGCGGCGTCCCGGACTGGACGCCGAACACGCGCGCCTCGTAGGACGCCGTCGCGACGACGCCGCGTTTGGTGGGATCACCGTCCCCGCCCACGACGACGGGCAGGCCCTTCAGTTCAGGACGACGCAGGACCTCGACGGCGGCGATGAACTGGTCGAGGTCGACATGCAACACCCAGCGGCCCACACGTCGCAGTGTCCCTCAGCACGGTTTGAGCTCGCCGGACCCTTCTGCTCCACGCTGCTGGTCTTCGTCCTGCACCCGGTCATCTCCTGCCGGACCAGTCCTGGCCGTTCGGACCAGGGAGACTTAGGCACGCGAAGCTCCACCGACGCTACGGTGTGTGATGTGGCGGTGTCGATGGGTAATCAAGGGGACTCGCGGGGGGCCATGAG
>DASQJO010000146.1:0-5177 GCA_035630955.1 Kineosporiaceae bacterium | reverse complement strand
GTCGAAGAAGATCTCCAAGACGCAGGCCGTGACGAGCAACGTGCAGCACGAGATCGGCAGCCGCAACGTCCACATCGGGCCGAGCGACTACGTGCAGTGGCTCGACGACCGCAAGTGGGCCTACGTCCGGCTCGAGGGCCGTGCGTTCGGCGACGTCCCGCTGAACCTGGAGTACAAGCTCGAGGTCTGGGACTCCCCGAACTCCGCCGGGGTCATCATCGACGCCGTGCGTGCCGCGAAGATCGCGAAGGACCGCGGCATCGGCGGCCCGCTCCTCTCGGCGGCGTCCTACTTCATGAAGTCCCCGCCGGTGCAGGTCGCCGACGACGCCGCGCGCGCGAACGTGGAGGCCTTCATCCGCGGCGACGTGGAGCGCTGACGCCTTCCCTCTCGTGATCATGCAGACCGGTCAGATCATGCGCATGATCGGACCGGTTGCATGATCACCACGAGAGGGCTGGGCGGGGTGACGTGATCCTCCGCTTTCGTAGGCTGACGACGTGCCCGGAAGCTTCGCCGCCGACCTCACCGCGGTCGTCCGGCGACGCGATTTCCGGCGGCTCTTCGCGACCCGGCTGACCTCGCAGGCGGGCGACGGCGCCTTCCAGGTCGGGCTCGCCACGCTCGTCTTCTTCAGCGCCGAGCGCGCCGCGACGGCCACCGCGGCCGCGGCCGCGTTCACGCTCGCGTTCCTGCCGTACACCGTGGTGGGGCCCTTCGCCGGGGTGCTCCTGGACCGCTGGCGGCGCCGGCAGGTCATGCTCGTCGCGAACCTCGTCCGGACGGTGCTCGTCCTCGTCGTGACCGCCGTGGTCCTGCGCGGGGACGTCGGGCTCGGGCTGTCGCTGCTCGTGCTGACGTGCCTGTCGCTGAACAGGTTCTTCCTCGCGGGGCTCGGCGCGAGCCTGCCGCACGTCGTACCGGCCCACGAGCTCGTCATGGCCAACGCCGTCGCGCCGACGTCAGGAACCGTCGCCGCGTTGCTCGGCGCCGCCACCGGGTACGCCGTGCGCCGCAGCGCGGGACACGGCGACGCCGCGGACGCCGCCGTCCTGGTCGTGGCCGCGGGGGCCTACCTCGCGGCCGCGCTCCTGACCCTGCGAATGGCGGCCGACCTGCTGGGACCCACGGCCGTCACGGCCCGGCGTCACGAGGGCCCGCCGGCCGAGCGCGTCCCGCTGACGGGCGAGCTGCGCTCCGTCGCCTCCGGACTGGTCGCGGGCGCCCGGCACCTCTGGAGCCGGCACCGGGCACGCGCCGCGCTCGGGGTCATCGGGATGCACCGGCTGGCCTTCGGGCTGACGACCGTGGCGACGATCCTCGTGTGCCGGTACCGGCTGAGCGACGCCGCCGACCCGGAGGCCGGTCTCGCCGTCGTCGCGTCCACGGTGCTCGTCGGCGGGCTGGGCTTCGGGACGGCCGCCGTCGTCACGCCGATCGGCGTGCGCCGCGCGGGCGTCGGCAGCTGGATCATCGCCTGCTCCGCCGCCGCTGCCGTCGCGCAGGCCGCCGTGGTGGTGGCGCTCACGCTGCCCGTCCTGCTGGTCACCGCGTTCGTCATCGGGCTGTCCATCCAGAGCGTCAAGATCTGTGTGGACGCCGAGGTGCAGGCCGACGTGGACGACGAGTACCGCGGCCGGGTCTTCTCGTTCTACGACATGATCTACAACGCCGCCTTCGTGGCGTCGGCCGTGCTGGCTGCGCTCGTGCTGCCGCCGGACGGGTACTCGCGGCCCGCCCTCCTGCTCATGGCGGTGCTCTACGCGCTCGCCGCGGTCGGCTACGCCCGGATCGCCCCGTTGCGCGAGGTCCAGTAGGGCTCCGGTGTCATCGCCGTGAGCGACACGCCGCCTGCTCGGCCGAACGGGTGACGACGAGTACGTTCTTCGCGTGATCCACGGCTCCGCGTCAGGACCTGCCCGCCCTGTCCGCGTCGCCGTCCTCGTCGTCCTCTCCGTGCTGCTGGGAACGGCGGCGGCCGTGGGCTGCGCGTCGAGTGCCACGGCCGCGGACGGCGCCTGGCGGACGGTCTGGTCGTGGGACGCGAGCAGCGCAGGTCTCCCCTCCGGCTGCAGCGCCCTCGCCGGCACCGACGCCTCCGGACGGCGCTGGGAGCCCGGCCTGGTCTCGGCGACCGGGCTCGGGCTGAGGATCGCCGCCTCGCCCCGGACTCAGGGCACGGCGGCGGCGGGCTCGGGCGTGACGTGCGAGGGGCACGCCGCCCGCTCCGGCCGGCTGGAGGTGCGCGCACGCGTGCCCCGCGCCTCCGGGCTCGTCGCCCGCGTCGCCTTCCGGCCCGGGAGCGACCTCGGCACCGACTGGTCCGGGATCACGGTGCCGACCTGGAGCTCCTGCCCCGCCTACGTCACGAACGGCACGGGCGACCGCGTCGACGGCGCGAGCACCGGCCGCGCCCTCGCCGGCAGGTTCCACACCTACACCGTCACCTGGACCCCGGCGTCGACGTCGATGGCCGTGGACGGACACGAGGTGTACGAGGCGGACGCGTCGTACGACGGCCCCCGCTGGCCGGTCGTCGGTCTGGCGCCGACGACCGCCACCTCCACCACGACCACCTACCTCCTGGTCGACGCGATCACCCTCTCCGCTCCTCCGCCGGCGCCCGCCGTGCAGCAACAGCAGGTCGCCGGGGTCGTCCCGCCCGGTGACCACCCCACGGGCACCTGGACGACGGCACCCGCGGGCGGCATCGCCGGCGCGAGCTCGGTCCTGGTCGCGCCGGCCCCGACGACGCCGGACCGCAGCGCCGTCGGTGCACAGGGGGCGCCGGCGGCCGGGCCAACCTCCGACGGACCCCTCGCGCTCGTCGGCTCCCTCGACGCGCACCGCCTCGGGACGCCGTGGCTCGTCGGCGGCGCCGCCGTGGCGCTCGCGGTGCTCGCCGGCGTCCTGCGCGCCGCCCTGGTCGCACGTCGCCGCCCCGCGGCAGGGTGACGCCGCCCGCGGCCACCCTGCGTTCCTCAGCCCGCCTGGCGACGGGCCCACCAGCGGAGCAGCTCCTCGCGGGCCTCGTCGGGCGGCATCGGCCCCCGCTCGAGGCGCAGCTCCTTCAGGTAGGACCAGGCGAGCCCCACCTCGCGTCCGGGCGGGATGCCCAGGATCTCCATGATCGCGTTGCCGTCGAGGTCGGGCCGGACGGCGTCCAGCTCCTCCTGGGCCTGCAGCCTGGCGATGCGGGCCTCGAGAGCGTCGTAGGCGGCCGCGAGCCGCTCCGCCTTGCGTCGGCTCCGGGTCGTGCAGTCGGAGCGGGTCAGCTTGTGCAGGCGCTCCAGCAGCGGACCGGCGTCCGTGACGTAGCGGCGGACCGCCGAGTCCGTCCACTCGGCGTCCCCGTACCCGTGGAAGCGCAGGTGCAGCTCCACGAGCCGGGCGACCTGCCGGATCGTCTCCTTGTCGAACCGCATCGCCTTGAGGCGCCGGCTCACCAGCTTGGCGCCCTCGAGCTCGTGGTGGTGGAAGCTCACGCCGCCGCCGGGTTCGAACCTGCGGGTGCGGGGCTTGCCGATGTCATGGAGCAGCGCGGCCAGGCGCAGGACGAGGTCGGGCCGGGGCACGGCGCCGTCCGGGCCGTCCTCGAGCGCGATGGCCTGCTGCAGCACGGTGAGGCTGTGCTCGTAGACGTCCTTGTGCCGGTGGTGCTCGTCGATCTCGAGCTTGAGCGCGGGGAGCTCCGGCAGCACGTGGTCGGCGATCCCGGTGTCGACCAGCAGCCGCAGGCCCGCCACCGGGTCGGGCGCGAGCAGGAGCTTCTCGAACTCGGCCCGGATCCGCTCGGCGGCGACGATCTCGATCCGCCCGGACATCGCACGCATGGCCTCGACCACCTCCGGGGCCACTCGGAACCCGAGCTGCGCCGCGAACCGGGCGGCCCGCATCATCCGCAACGGGTCGTCGCTGAACGACTCCTCCGGCGTGCCGGGCGTCCGCAGCAGGCCCGCGACGAGGTCGTCCAGGCCGCCGAACGGGTCGACGAACTGCAACGACGGCAGCTCGACGGCCATCGCGTTGACGGTGAAGTCGCGTCGCCGCAGGTCCTCCACCAGTGACGTGCCGTAGGCGACGTCCGGCTTGCGGGAGGCCGGGTCGTACTGCTCCGAGCGGTAGGTGGTGACCTCCACCACGAGGTCGCCGCGCTGCGCGCCGATCGTGCCGTAGGCCTTGCCGATGACCCACACGGAGTCCGTCCACCCGCGGAGCAGGCGCTCGGTGACGTCGGGGACGGCGTCGGTGGTGAAGTCGTGGTCGGGCGCCCGGCGGCCGAGGGCGGCGTCCCGGACCGGGCCGCCCACGAGGGCGAGCCGGTGACCGGCCGCGGCGAACCGCTCTGCGAGGTCGACGACCGCCGGGTCGAGCTCGAGCAGCGCGGCGGCCAGGCGGCGGCGCGCCTGCTCGGGGGACGTGGGGCGGTCGGACACGACGTCCAAGCCTGCCAGAAGCGGCGGAGCCGCCCGAGGCCGCCACGGGGTGCGAGAGCTGCGTCGGCACGGGGCGCGCGCGACCGTGAGGCCCGGCGACGCTGGTTACAGTGACGGCATGTCCCCCTCCGCCCGCTTCCCGCGGCGGCCGCGCCGCTCGGGCCGGCCTCTGCCGACGGTGGAGGAGACATCGGCGGGTGGACTCGTCGTCGACCGTGCCGAGGGATCGGCCCGCGCGGCCGTCATCGCCCGGCTCAACCGCGCGGGCAGGGTCGAGTGGTGCCTGCCGAAGGGTCACCTCGAACACGGCGAGACGCCGGAGCAGGCGGCCGTGCGGGAGATCGAGGAGGAGACCGGGATCCGCGGACGCGTGGTCCGGCCGCTCGGCACGATCGAGTACCGGTTCTCCGCGGAGGGCCGGCGGGTGCACAAGCTCGTGCACCACTACCTCCTCGAGGCCCTGGGCGGCACCCTCACCATCGAGGGCGACCCCGACCAGGAGGCCATCGACGTGGCCTGGGTACCGCTGCAGCAGCTCGGGGAGCTGCTGACCTTTCCCAACGAGCGCCGGATCGCGCGGGAGGCGACCGCTCTGCTCGAGGACAGCGCGTGAGGTTCGCACGCCGGTTCCTCCTCGGCGCCACGGCGGCGGTCACCGCCCTCGGCGCCGGGGCCGCACTCCCCGCGGGCGCCGTCACCACGGCATCCACGACCCCACGGACCGCCTCCGCCGCCTCCTCG
>DASQJO010000145.1:0-15273 GCA_035630955.1 Kineosporiaceae bacterium | reverse complement strand
GCCCCTGTCGTCGTCCGGGCCGCGCGGGAGGTGCTGGGCCGCGACCGGGACGCCGAGGCGGGCTGACAGCGGCCGAAGCAACCCCCCGACCTGGGGGTCGTGGTGCAATGGGTGCCGTGCAGGAACCGGTCCGGCGGCGGCTGAGCGTCGACGAGCGCCGCGCGCTGCTGCTGGAACTGGGGCTGCGCCTGTTCGGCGACCGGGGACTCGACGACGTCTCCGTCGAGGACATCGCCCGCGAGGCCGGGGTGAGCGCGGGCCTGCTCTACCACTACTTCGGGAGCAAGCGGGAGTTCCACCACGCGGTCACCGCGTACGCCATGGAGCGCCTGCAGTCGGTGACGCGGCCGGACCCGACCGCCTCACCCGGCGAGCAGCTGGTCGACACGCTCGTCGACTACCTGGACTACCTGCACACCGACACCAGCGGATGGGCGTGGCTGCTGCGCGGCGGGGCGGGCGACGACCAGCTCGGGGCGATCGCCGAGCAGTACCGGCAGGACATCGTCCGGGACGTCTTCGCCGCCTTGCCGCCCGGATCCGAGACACCGCTGACCCGGCTGGCCGTGCGCGGCTGGATCGGCTCGAACACGGAGATCTCCCTGCACTGGCTGCAGGCGGGCGAGCCGGAGCTCGGCGCCGTCGTGCGGCTCATGGTCGCGGTCTTCCTCGCCGGGCTCGAGGCAGCCGCCCTGGACCCGGCCACCGTGCGGCTGCTGCGCGCGGACGTCGACGCCGCACTCGAGCGCCGGCTGGGCGTCGCCGCCGTCAGCCCGGCCTAGTCCTCCCCCCGGCGGGTGCGCCTGGGCCGGCCGAGGCGGCCTCGGGTGCTCCTGGACACGTCAGACGTCGCGTCGGCGTACGGCGACGACGGCGAGCGTGAGAGCGGCGACGGCGTAGCCGGCGAGCGCCGCCAGCGCAGCCCAGGCGTGCGGCATGGCGGGCACGGGCTCCGGCGCCATGAGGGCGCCGGCGGCGTTGCCGGGCAGCCAGGGGAGCACCTGGCGGGCGACCGCGGCCGGCAGGACGACGCCGATCACGGGCAGGACGTGGAAGATCCCGACGAAGACCGCGAGTGCTCCCGCCGTGCTGCGCAACAGCCACCCGAGGGCCACCGCGATCGTGGCGGCGAGGCCGAGGTGGGCGCCCGCGCCGGCCAGTGCTCGGACGACGCCCGGTGCGACCGGCAGCTGGACCCCGCCGGACGCGAGGAGCGCCTGCGCCACGGCGAAGGTCCCGGCAAGGACCGCCAGGGACACCGCGAGCACGCCGGCGGTGACGACTCCGGCGCGGGCGAGCACGGTCGTCGTCCGCCGCGGCACGGCGGTGAGGGTGGACGTCACGGCGCCCGAGGCGTACTCCGCGGTCACCGACAGGACCGCGAACGCGGCGACGAGTAGCTGCGCGACGGTGATCCCGCTCAGTGAGCCGCCGAGGGGGCCGACGTCCTCGGGGGTGCCCTCGAGCGCGCCGGCGGCGACGCCGAGGGCCGGGAACGAGCCGAGTCCCACGGTGAACAGCACGAGGGAGGCCGCGAACCACCAGGTGGACCGCAGTGTCGCGAGCCGGCGGACGTCGGCGGCGAGGACGCGCGGCCAGGTCGGGCCGACGCGCGCCGGCACCGGGCCGGCGAGAACGGTGGCGCTCATCGGGGTTCGCTCCTTCCGGGGCCCGAGGTGCCGGCGAACTCGAGCTCGGCGTGGGTGAGCTCGAGGTAGGCGTCCTCGAGGGAGGTCTGGACGGGGGTCAGTTCGTGCAGGGGGACGGCGTGCCGGGCGGCGAGATCGGCGACGGCCTCGGCGGTCAGATCGGTGACGGTGACCACGGACGCGTCCGCCGGGTCGGGCGTCGCCCGCCCGGACGGGAGAACGGACATCAGCTCCTGCCGACGCGGCGTGCGGACCCGCACCGTCGGGCGGTGTGCGGCGGTCAGCTCCGCCAGGGTCATGTCGGCGACGAGCCGGCCGCGCCCGATGACGACGAGCCGATCGGCGGTGAGGGCCATCTCGCTCATCAGGTGCGAGGAGAGGAACACCGTCCGTCCCTCCCCGGCCAGGCCCCGCAGCAGCTCGCGGACCCAGCGGATGCCTTCCGGGTCGAGGCCGTTGACGGGCTCGTCGAGCAGGACGACGGCCGGATCGCCGAGCAGCGCGGCGGCGATCCCCAGCCGTTGGGACATGCCGAGGGAGAACCCGCCGGGCCGTCGTCCGGCGACGTCCGTGAGACCCACCATCCCCAGCACCTCGTCGACCCGGGTGCGCGGGATGCCGTGGGTGGTGGCCAGCACGGCGAGGTGCTGGTAGCCGGTGCGCCGCGGGTGGACGGCCTTCGCGTCGAGCAGGGCGCCGACCTCGTGCAGCGGCGCGGTCAGCCGGCCGTAGGGCCGGCCGTGCACCAGGATCTCGCCGGCGTCGGGGCGGGTGAGCCCCAGGGCGATCCGCATCGTGGTGGACTTGCCGGCTCCGTTCGGGCCCAGGAAGCCGGTGACGACACCCGGACGGACGACGAACGAGAGGTCGTCGACGGCGGTGTGGTTCCCGAAGCGCTTGCTCACCGAGCGGACCTCGATCATCACCGCTCACCGCCGATCGTGCCGCGCCGGACCAGGACGACGGCGGCGATCAGGCCGAGCCCGAGCGTGACGCCGTAGCGGACGACGTCGTGGCCGTCGAGGAACTGCGGCGTCACGTTGAAGGTGGCGTGCAGCATGGCCAGGGCGAAGATGCTCCCTCCGGTCCAGGTGTCGAAGGCACCGATGAGCAGGCGCATCCCGATGCCCGCCGCGACGAGGGGCACGAGGCCCCGCACCACGTCGCCGACGGACCGCGCGGTGCCGACGGCGAGCGGCAGGTGCACGGCGGCGAACAGACCGGCGGTGACGAGGCTCCCGGTGAGGTACCCCCAGCGCGTCATGGCGCGTCGCTGGAAGAAGCCGGCCCAGGCCATCTCCTCCCAGAGGTTGACGATGACGAAGCTGCTGGCGAAGGCGACCGCGGCAGCCTGCACCAGCCCGATGGACAGCGGCTCGGCGGCACCCAGCGGCAGCGCGACCAGCCAGGAGACGCCGGGGATCAGCAACAGGGCGGGCAGGAGCAGCCAGCGGGGACGCGGCATCCGGACCACGTCCGCGACCAGGTTCCGGACGCTCGCGCGGGGATCCCGGCGGGTGAGGACGAGGGCGGGCAGGACGAGCCCGAGCACGAGAGTGACGAGCACGAACGGCTCGGTGGGGAGGCCGAGGACGAACGGGACGGTCAGGGCGATCCACCCCGTCGGAACGGCGATGGCGGCGAACAGCCACAGCGGATCGCGGGACTGCCGGCGCGTGTCGGGTGCCGCGTCCGTGGTGGTGGTGGTGGTGGTGGTTTGCATCGAGATCTCCCGGAGAGGTTCGCGCGAGTGGGACGGACAGGAGCGTGTCGGCCCGGGTTTGCGCGGTCCTTGGACCCGCTTTGCACCGGCCGGCAGAGGGTTGCGACGACGACGTTCCCCGACCCGTGTTGGGCGGCGGTTGGGGCTGTGTTGGGCCGGCGGCAGCGCGGGCCCGCGCCCGGGCCCGAAGCGGGGAGTCAGGCCTTGCGCGAGGTTTGCACCCGGCCGTCGGCGAGCTCGTCGGCGAGCGCGAGCAGACGGGGGGCCCGGGGAACGTCGCCGAGCTCGGCGCTGCGTGCCGCGGCCTCGGCGACGAGCTCCGCGGCGCGCTCCGGCCGCCCCGAGACGGCGTGCGCCTCGGCGCGCAGCAGCAGGAAGAAGGGCACGAACAGCAGAACCCCTGTGGCGGCGACGCGCACGTAGGCCGCGTCGGCGCGCTCCGCCCCGGAGGGGTCGCCCAGCAGGGCGTCTGCCCAGGCGGCGAGCACCTGCGCGTGCACTGCGTACACCGGGGACTCGATGCGCTCGGCGATGGCGGCGCACCGCCCCGCGGCCTCTCGGCACGCCCTGACGTCCCCGCGCAGCGCCGTCAGCCGCGCCGTGTACAGCTCGGCCTCCATCCGGGTCGACTCCTCGTGCCGCGCCGCCCGGGCGTGCGCCAGCCGGTCGGCCCGGTCGGCTCTCGCGTCGTCGCCCTGGCAGTGGGCCACGACGGCCGCATAGCCCGCGGCGGCGACACCGAGCGGTCGGACGTCCGCCGTCGTGTCGTGGAGCTCCTCGAACGCACGGAAGTGGCGGTCGGCGTCCTCGAGCCGTCCCCGGACGAGCTGGGCCCAGCCGGCGACGAAGTGCGCATGGGCGCGCGAGGCCGGCTGCAGCTCGCCGAGCAGGGTCTCCTCGGCGGTCGTGGCGACCTCGTCGTAGTGCCCGGTCAGACCCCGGTTGATCAGGGCGTTCGCCCATGCCGTCGGGCTCTCGGCGACAGCGGGCACCGCGAACTCGTCCCCCGTCGCGGTCTCCTCCGCAGGCGTCTGGCCGCCCCACCGCCTGGCGATCGCGAGCCGGCCGCGGACGGTGGCGGTGAGCGTCTCCCGTTCCGTCCGGTCGGGTGCCCGGTCGGCGAGGTCGAGAGCCTGCTCGAAGAGACGTTCGGCCTCTCGATGGGCGTTACGTGACAGCGCGTCGTCCGCGCCCGTGACGAGGAACGGGATCGCCGCGCCGGGTCCGACGACGGGTTCGGCGAGCGTGAGGTGGCGCGCGACGGCGACGACGTCCTGCGAGCCGAGGGCGGGCCGGGCCTGGAGCACCTCGGCGAGCCGCGCGTGCAGGCGAGCGCGCCGGGCATGGGAGAGGCCGCGTTCGAGGGTCTGGCGGACCAGGTCGTGGCGCAGCACGAAGGCCTGCCCGTCCTCCACGAGCAGCTCGGCCAGCAGGGCGCTCTCGCATGCGTCGAGGACCGTGTCGGGGTCGACGCCCGTGACCGTGGCGAGCGTGTCGACGTCGACGGGCCCGCCGGCCAGGGCGACGACCGCGAGCAGGGCTCGCGTCTGCTGGGGCAACCGGTCGAGGCGCCGACGGAGCACCTCCTCGACCTCGGCCGGCAGCGCCTCGTGCACGCTCTCCGGGTCCAGCCGCTGCTCACTGGCCAGCAGCCGGACGACCTCGCCGACGAAGAACGGGTTGCCGAGCGTCCGCCGGTGGATGGTCTCGGCCACCTCGCCGTCCGCCGGGCGCCCCGCCACGCGCCGGACGACCTCGCCCACGTCGTCGACGCCCAGGCCGGGCAGAGGCACGCGGACCACGGCGTCCCGCCGCGCCCGGTGCAGCCTCGTCGTGACGTCGCGGCTACCCGGCTCGCCCGTCCGGACGGCCACCGCGACGACCACGGCGTGCTCGACGAGCTCGTCGACGGCGAGCGTGAGCAGGTCGAGGCTGTCGGCGTCCATCCATTGCGCGTCGTCGAGGACGACGGCCAGCGGTCGCTCCGCCGCCGCGAGGAGCAGGTCGACGACGCCGCGATAGAGCCGGGTGCGCGAACCGCCCGCGCCGTCGCCGCCGGCGGCGAGGACGTCCAGCGCGTGCGCCGCGGCGGGCGACGGCGGGGCGACGTCCGGCGGCAGGAGCGTGGCGACCTGGCGGACGACCGTCACCCAGGGCCAGAGCGCGGGCACGGCTCCCGCACCGACGCCCGAACCGTGCACGGCGGAGCCTCCCGCCGCGACGGTCCGCTCCGTGACCGCCCTGAGCAGCGTCGTCTTGCCCGCGCCGGCCGGTGCCTCGAGGACGAGCAGCGAGCCCCGCCCGGACCGGGCCACCGCCACGGCCCCGTCGACGGCGGCGAGGGCCGTCTCCCGGCCGAGGAGCTCGCCGTGCCGCCGGTCCGGGGGCGGGCGAACGGCGACGACGGGCGCGTCCGGCGGCGGAAGGCCGAGTGCCGCATCGTGCCGCAGGATGCCCGCCTCGAGCTCCCGTGTCTCGGGGGAGGGGTCGAGCCCGAGCTCGTCCGCGAGCAGCCGGCGCAGGCGGGTCAGGGCGGCCAGCGCCTCGGACTGCCGTCCGGTGCGGTACAGACCGAGCGCCAGCGCGCGCCGACCCCGCTCGCGGAACGGGTTCGCCGCCACGAACCGGCCGCCCTCGGCCACGACGACCTCCGCGTCGCCGCTCGCGAGACCGGCCTCGAGCAGCGACTCCTCGGCGGTCAGGCGTAACTCCGTCAGCCGCGCCGCCTCCTCGCGGGCGAACGGCACCGCCTGGAGATCGGCGAGCGGCTCACCCCGCCACAGCCCCAGCGCCTCGCGGAGCAGTGGACCGGCGTCCCCGCCGGGCAGCTGCCGGGCCCGGGCGATCAGCTGCTCGAACCGGGTGACGTCGACCCGCTCAGGGTCCAGGTCGAGCACCCACCCAGGAGGCCGGGTCACCAGCGCGGGCACTTGCGGGTCGGCGTCCGAGGCGGCGGCCAGCACCCGGCGCAGCCGCGACACGTACGACTGCAACCCCAGCGTGGCCCGGGACGGCGGTTCCTCGGGCCAGAGCTCGTCGACGAGCCGGTCCAGCGACACCACCCGGCCGGCGTTGAGCGCCAGCAGCGCGAACACCGCCCGCTGCTTCAGCCCGCCCAGGCTCAGATCGGTGTCCGCGGACTCCGCGGACACCGGCCCGAGCAGCGAGACGTGCATCCGCGCAAGTCTCGCAGTCCGCCCTTCCTGGGGGAACCGTCCTGATCAGGAGTCCAGCCGCCGGTCCAGCAGATCGACCATCAGCTGCCGATAGGGCCCGGGATCCGCCCGGGCCCTCCCGTAGGCGGCACGCGCCCCCTCCATGTCACCGGCCCGTACGCGCACGTCCCCGAGCATGCAGAGCACGACGGCCGTGCTCCCTCCGAGACCGGCGTCGACCACGTCGTCGACCTTGCGTTCCAGCTCCGCGGCCAGCTCGGCGGGTGAGCCGTCCAGATGGGCGCGGACCCAGGTGTCCAGGATCGAGGCCTGGCTGGACAGGTAGGTGTAGCCGTAACGGTCGTCGATCTCCCTCGCGTCGTCGACGAGGAGGCGCACCTCCTCCGCGGACACGCCGGCCAGGGCGGCGCTCTGCGCCGCGAGCGTCCGCGCCATCGCCCGTGTGACGGGCCGACCGTCCGTCTCGGCCACTGCGACAGCTCGCCGGGCGGCCATCCGCTGGTCGTCGTGACGCCCTCGCATGGCCGCCACGTGCGCTTGCGTCGAGAGCACGACCGCGGCGAGGTTGAGGTCGTAGGCGGCCAGCTCGCCCGCGGCCACCTCCCCGATCAGCCTGGCGGCGACGTCGAGGTGGAGCAGCGCGCTCTGCTCGCCGCCCTGCTCCGCCAGGTGGCGGAACATGCACATGAGATGGGCGGCGACCGCGGCGCAGGAGTCGCCCTCGTCCGCGACCTGGTCCATCAGCGTCTGCGCGAGCTCGCCCGTGGTCGGTGTGTCCCCCTTGCCCAGGAAGTACAGCCAGAGGCTCCACCAGAGCCGGACGGCGTCGTCCCGGAGCCCGACGGTGCTCGCGAGCCGGCGGGCGCGCTGGGCCAGCGCGGCGGCGTCCGCGGTGCCCCAGCCGCGGACGCCGGCGACCAGCGTGAACAGCTTGAGCAGGACGGTGAGCTCCTGCTGATGATCGGGAGGGGACGCCTGGGCGAGCAGCTCCGCCGCCCGGCGCAGGTGGTGCTCGGCCTGCTCGTAGGCGAGCACTCCGGCGGCGTTGTCCGCCGCTCCCACGAGATGCGGCACGGCGGCGGCACCGACGAGGTCACGCGCCAACCAGAGGTGTTCGGCGACGAGGTCGGCAGGCGCGCCGGTGTCCTCCAGCCGGCGCCCGACGGCGGCGTGCAGCCGCACGGACCGCCCGGGCGGCACCGAGGCCAGCACGGCCTCCTGGAAGAGGGCGTGCACGAACCGGTGTCCCGCCCCCGTGCCGGGCTCGACGAGGCCGTGCCGGGCGGCCTCGTCGTAGGCGTCCAGAGCCGCGGGCAGGTCGATGCCGGCGGCGGACGCGGCGAGGGGGAGGTCGAAGTCACGACCCACGACACTGGCGGCCTCGAGCAGGCTCAGAGCCTCGGGCGGCAGCGCAGCCAGCCGGCCCGACATGACGTGCCGGATCCCCGGCGGGACGGCGTACCGGTCGGCGGGGGAGACGTCCGCCTCCAGCAGGAGGCGCCCGAGCTGGCGCACCAGGAAGGGATTGCCCCCGGTGCGTTCGAACAGCAGCTCGCCGAAGTCCTCCGGCGGCGCGGTGCGCACGGCGGAGGCGGCCACCAGCTGCTTGGCCAGGCCGTCGACCTCGTCCCTCGACAGGCCCCGCAGCGCCAGCTCGTGCGCGCTGTCCTCGCGGGAGACGGCCGCCAGGACGGCGTCGAGGGCGGCCGTCCGGGACGCCGGTGCGTCCCGGTAGGACACGACGACGAGCAGGGGCAGCGTGGGCAGTGACGGCGCCAGGTGGGCCAGCAGCTCCAGCGACGGCGCGTCGGCCAGGTGCAGGTCGTCGAGCAGGACGACGGCCGGGCGTCTCCGCCGAGCCTGCGCGAGGAAGGCGGTCGCGGCCTCGTACAGCAGGAAGCGCATGACCGCGGGGTTGTCACCGGTCACCGGCGCCGCCGGGCCCGTCCGGTCCCACAGGCCCGGGACGAGCTGCCCGACGTGCGACGCCGATCCGGCCATCGCCCGGCGCAGGTCCTCGTCGGCGAGCTCGTCGGCGACCGAGGTCAGCACCTGCGTCCACGGCCAGAAGGCCGGCGTCCCGGCCGCGGCGGGGGAGCGGCCGGCGTAGGTCGGCAGCCCCCGAGCGCGGGCGAGCGCGCCGACGGCGTCGAGGAGGGTGCTCTTCCCGATGCCCGCCTCGCCGCCGACGAGTACCAGGCATCCGGGACCGCCGGCCGCGAGGCGGGCGAGCTGCGTCCGCAGGTACTCGATCTCCAGGGTGCGGCCCACGAGGGTGGCCCGGGTCACGGCGCGGTCGGCCGCCGGCTCGCGCTGCTCGCGTGGTCGGGGCGGGTCGAGCGACGTGTCCCGCGCGAGGATCCGGCGGACGAGGTCGTCGAGCAGCGGGCCGGGGTCGAGTCCCTGCTCCTCGCGCAGCAGCCGGCGGTACGCCCGGTGGACCTCGAGGGCGTCCGCCGCCCGGCCGGAGCGGTACAGCGCGAGCATCAGCAGCGCGCGGGGAGCCTCGCGCAGCGGCTGGTCCGCGACGAGCAGCTCCAGCCCGGGGACCGCGTCAGCATGCCGCCCGACGGCCAGGAGCGCCTCGTGACGGCCCTCGAGCGCGGCCAGGTGGAGCTCGCCCAGCTCGAGGACCGTGCCGCGGGCGGCGACATGGTCCGCCACCTCGGGGAGTGGGTCACCGCGCCACAGCTCGAGAGCCCGGGAGAAGGCGTCCAGCGCGGGGGTCGGCTCGCCGGCGTCGAGCCCCGACCGGCCCTCCCGCACCAGCCTGCGCAGGCGGACGGCGTCCACGGCCTCGGCGGGGACGTCGAGCGCGTAGCCCTGGCCGCGGGTGACGAGCGGGGCGGCCTCGCGGCCGCCCAGGACCTGCCGCAGGTTGGACACGTAGGAGCGCAGGGTGACCGCCGCCTGCGGCGGCGGAGCCCCGTCCCACAGCTCGTCGATCAGCCGCTCGGCCGGCACCGCGCGTCCCGCGTTGAGCGCCAGGAGCGCGAGGAGCGCCCGCTGCCGCCGGCTCGGGATGCTCACCTCGACGCCGTCGACGACGACGGTGAGCGGGCCGAGCACGCGGAACTCCAGGGACCGCCGCCGGCCGGGCTCGTCCCCCGAGTTCATCGGAGCAGTCTCACCCGCCGGGAACGCGAAGGCGAGACTCCTGACCTACCACCAGGGGCGTTCGAGGGCGCGATCGGTGCCACCGGTGCGATCCAGCCCGTCGAGGACGGCCATGTCCTCGGCGGAGAGCTCGACGTCGAAGACCTGTGCGTTCTGCTCGATGCGCTCGCGGTGCGTCGACTTCGGCAGCACGACGACGCCCCGCTGCAGCGACCAGCGGATCAGCACCTGCGCCGGCGTGCGCCCCAGCCGGTCGGCGATCGCCGCCACCTGCCGGTCGCGCAGGTGTCGCCCGGTGCCGAGCGGGCTGTACGCCTCCAGCGCCACCTCGTGCCGCTCGCACGCCTCGAGCAGCCCGCGGCGGAACTCGAAGGGGCTGAACTGGACCTGGTCGAGCACCGGCGGCACGTCGGCGACGCCAAGTACGGCGTCCAGGTCCGACGCGCCGAAGTTCGAGACGCCGATGGAGCGCGCGTACCCGGCCTCGCGGGCGCGCTGCATGCCCTCCCACGCCCAGGTGGGCCCGCCCTGAGGCCAGTGGATGATGTACAGGTCGACGGACTCGACGCCGAGGCGCTCGAGGCTCTTGCGCACCTCCGCCTCAGGGTCGCGGCGGCCGGGGTGGAACTTCGTCGTGAGGAAGACCTCCTCGCGGGGGACCCCGCTGTCCCGCAGGGCACGACCGACGCTGCGCTCGTTCCCGTAGGCCTGAGCGGTGTCGATGTGGCGGTAGCCGGCCTCCAGGGCCCAGCGGACCGCGTCCTCGCACTCGCGCCCGTCGCGGACCTGCCACACGCCCAGCCCGAGCAGCGGGATCTCGGTGCCGTCCGCGAGCACGCGGGTGCGGCCGTCCGCCGCCGGCGTTCCTGCAGCCATGGGGCGCTCCTCGGCTCGGGGAGAGGATCCGTCGAGGTTAGCGAGTCGATCGGCGGAGCTCCTCCGCAGACAGTCGTGGCACCGTGGTCCCACCAGGCCGTCGGGCGGGAGGACAGCGTGGCGCGTCGCGAGCACCGGGTGGTCGACATCGCGGCCCAGGCCGGGCTCAGCCGCGCGACGGTGGACCGTGTGCTGCACGGTCGCGAGGGCGTCCGTCCGGAGACGGTCGCCCAGGTCAACCGGGCGATCGACGAGCTCGGGCGGCAGCGGGAGCAGGTGCACCTGTCCGGGCGGACGATCATCCTCGACCTGGTCATGCAGACGCCCGAACGCTTCGCCGTCGCAGCGCGGGCCGCGCTCGAGGCGGAGCTGCGGTCGCTGCGGCCGGCGGTGCTGCGGGCCCGTTCCCAGCTGAGCGAGCACAGCGATCCGGCGGCGGCCGCCGCGCTCCTGGATGCCGTCGGCCGGAGGGGATCCCACGGCGTGATCCTCAAGGCTCCCGACCATCCGCTGGTCGTGGACGCGGTGCAGCGTCTCGCCGCGCGGGGGATCCCGACGGTGACGTTCGTGACCGACGTGCCGGGCAGCCGGCGCGTCGCCTACGTCGGCATGGACAACGCCGCCGCCGGGGCCACCGCGGCCTATCTCGTCACCCGCTGGGCCGGGCCGTCCGGCGGCGTCCTGCTGACGGTCAGCCACTCCTCGTTCCGCGGCGAGGAGGAGCGTGACCTCGGCTTCCGGCGGACGCTGGCCGAGCTCGCTCCCCAGCGGACGGTGTACGAGGTGAAGGACACCGACGGCCTGGACCGGACGATCCTGGTGGCGGTCCGTCGCGAGTTGGCGCTGCACCCGTCGATCGACGCCGTCTACTCGCCGGGCGGCGGGAACGTCGCGACCCTCACGGCCTTCGAGGAGATCGGGGTGACGCCGGCGGTGTACGTCGCGCACGACCTCGACGGTGACAACAGGGCGCTGCTGCGCACGGGGAGGATCTCCGTGGTCCTGCACCACGACCTGCGGGCCGACATGCAGCGCGCCTGCCTGCTGCTGCTCCAGGCGCGCGGTCTGATGCCGGGCACGCCGACGAGCGTCCCGTCCCAGGTGCAGGTCGTGACGCCGTACAACGAACCGGCGTTCCTCATGCCCGAAGCAGGCTCCGCAGGTGGTCGGCGCTGGTCCTGACGTCGGCGACCGGGCCCTCGCCACGGGGCGGCTCGCTGAGGATCGTGTCCTGCTCGAGCGTGTACCAGCCGTCGTAGCCGTTCCGGCGCAGGTGACCGACGATGGCGGCGACGTCGACGTCACCCGTGCCGAGCGGCCGGTACATGCCCTCGCGGACCGCCTCCGTGTAGGTCAGCCGGCCCGTCTGCACCTTGCGGGCGTAGCCGAGGTCGACGTCCTTGAGGTGGGTGTGCGCGATGCGGTCCGGCACCTGCCCGGCCAGCACGGCGGGGTCGGTCCCGCCGATGAGCAGGTGTCCGGTGTCCAGGCACAGGGAGACGGCCGACCCGTCGAGGACGCGCTGCACGTCCTCTCCGGTCTCGACCATGGTGCCGACGTGCGGGTGCAGGACGGCGCGGACGCCGTGCTCGGCGGCCCCGGCGGCGACCCGGTCGAGGTTGTGCAGCAGCCGGTTCCAGCCCTCCTCGTCGAGCTCCGGGCGGGAGTCGTAGCCGGTCAGGCCGGAGTCCGCGGAGAGGACCATGACACCCGCCCGGGCGGCCTCGAAGCCGGGCAGCAGCCGCTCGAGCTCCACCATCGGGTCGACGTCGGGGCGGTGGAGGACGAACGGGGTGAAGCCGCCGACGGCGCGCAGGTGGTGGTCCGCGAGCGTCGCCGCGAGCGCCCCGGGGTCGGCGGGCAGGAAGCCGTCCGGCCCGAGCTCGGTGGCGGAGAGGCCGATCTCGCTCATCTGGCGGAGCACCTGCTCGGCGGGCAGCTGGTACCCCCAGCCGGGGACCTCGCAGACCCCCCAGCTGATGGGTGCGCCGGCGATGCGGTCGACGTCGTGGGTCACGGGTCCTCCTGATCGGGGTTGGCGAGGGCGGCCGGTCGCCGGCCTGCCAGGACGTCCGCCACACCCTGCGCGGCGGCTGCGAAGGTGGCGCGGGTGGCGCCGGCGCTCAGTCCCATGAGGTGCGGCGACAGGACGACGTCCGGGCGGTCGAAGACCGGGTGGTGGCTCGGCGGCTCGGGGTCGAAGACGTCGAGGCCGAGTCCCGCGAGCCGGCCGTCGGCGAGGGCCTGCGCGGCGGCGTCGAGGTCGAGCAGAGCGCCGCGGCCGCAGTTGACGAGGATCGAGCCGACCGGCATCGCGCCGAGGAAGTCGGCGTCGACGAGGTGGTGGGTCCGCGGCGTGAGCGGCAGGTGCAGCGTGACGACCTGCGAGCGCGAGCGCAGGTCCTCCAGGCCGACGAGCTCGACGGCCTCGCCCTGCCCGGAGGGGGCGTCGTGCACCAGGTAGGGGTCGTGGGCCAGGACGGTCATACCGAACGCACGGGCCAGGGAGCCGACGCGGCGCCCGATCCGGCCGTAGCCGACGATCCCGATCGTCGCGCCCTCCAGATCGCCCGGCGTGATCGCTGCGCGATCGGACCAGCGGCCGCGCGCGACGCAGTCGGTCGTGACGCGGAGCCGCTTGACCAGGTGCAGGATCATCGCGAGCGCGCCCTCGGCGACGGCGTGGGTGCCGGCGCCCGGCGTGACGACGACGGCGACGTCCCGCCGCGTCGCCTCGGCCACGTCCACCCGTTCGACGCCGACGCCGGTGCGGGCGAGCACCCGCAGGTTCGGCATCCGGTCGAGCATCGCGACGTCGACGAGGGCGTCGGCACGCACGATCGCCCCCGCAGCCTCGTGGAGGTCCTCGGGGCCGGGCTCCGCGACGAACCGCGCCTCGGGTGGCAGGTGCGGGACGACGAGGCCGGGGTCGACGTCGCCCAGGGCCACGACGACCTGCTCGCGGACGGCGGTCCTCACGGCCGTGCTCCGGCCTTCGCCAGCTCGGCGGAGACGGCGGCGGCGAGCAGGGTGGTGTCCGAGCCGATCCCGAGGAACCGCCAGCCGGCCTCGGCCATCGAGGCGGCCGTGGCGCCGTCCGGCACGAGCAGCCCGGCGGCCTTCCCGTTGCGGCCGGCGGCGGCGAGGACCCGCTCCAGGGCGGCGAGGTACACGGGCGCCTGGGTCTGGCCGGGGACGTCGAGGGCGTGGCTGAGGTCGCGGGGTCCCACGAACAGGACGTCGACCCCGTCCAGGACCGCGATCTCCTCGACGGCGTCCAGCGCGGCCCGGGTCTCGATCTGGACGACGCCGAGGACGTCGTCGTCCGAGCGGTCGAGAGCGCCCGGGTCGAGCCCGTAGCCGCACATGCGGTTATAGGTGGCCACCCCGCGCTCCCCGGCGGGCGGGTACCGCAGCGAACGTACGCACGCGGCGGCCTCGGCGGCGGAGCCGACGCGAGGGAACATGATCCCCGCCGCGCCGAGGTCGAGCAGGCGGCCGGCGCGGATGCGCTCCGTGGACTCCACCCGGACGACGGTGGGCACCGAGTACGACGCCGCGGCGGGGACGACGTCGCGGGCCTGCTCCTCGCCGCCGGCGCCGTGCTCGAGGTCGAGCAGCACCCAGTCGACACCGGCCGCCGCGCACACCTCAGCGGTGACCGGTGTGGCCGCGCCGAGGAACGTCCCGAAGGTGACCTCGCCGCGGGCGAGCCGGCGTCGCAGCCCGCCCCGGTCCAGGGCGTAGGCGTTGCGTGTCACCCGTGCCACCGTTGCGTGGCCAGGCCGGCCTCGTACCGGCTCCGGGCCTCCCGGACGGTGTCGGACTCGGACACCTCCGCGGGCGCCACGTCCCACCAGCAGCCCGCCGGCGGCAGGTCGGCGTGCGGGACGACGGGGACGACGATCACGACCGGCCGGCGCTCGGACCGGGTCTCCCGCAGCGCGCTCCGCACCTCGGGCGCCGTCGTCGCACGCAGCGCGCGAGCGCCCAGGCCCGTGGCGATCCGGACCAGGTCGAGCTGCAGGTAGTCGCCGCTGAGCGGCGCGTCCTTGCCCGCGTCGAGGGTGAGCGGCTCGGGGCGGTACCGGAACTCGTTGCCGAACTCGCGCCCCGTCGTGAGCATCTGCAGCCGGTGGATGACCTGGTAGCCGTGGTTCTCGGGGACGACGACGGTGACGGCCAGCCCCTCCTGGGCCGCGGTGGCGAGCTCGGTGGGCGCCATGAGGAAGGTGCCGTCGCCGATGAACGCGGTGACGCGATGACCCGGGTCGGCGTCGGCGAGCCGGACGCCGATCGCGGCCGGGATCTCGTAGCCCATGCAGGAGAAGCCGAACTCGAGATGGCAGGTGCGTCCACCGGTGGCGTCCCAGACCTTCAGCAGGTCACCGGGCGGGCCGCCCGCCGCGGCGACGATCGTGTCGCCCGCCTCGGCGTGCTCCTGGAGCAGCCCGATGAGCTGGCCCTGGGTGAGGACGGCGTCGGTGTCCGGGAGAACGTCGGTGGACTGGGCGCGCAGCGCGTCGAGGTCGACCGGCGTGTCGGCGTCCAGAGCCTCCGCCCGGACGGGCAGCCAGGCAGCCTCGGCCGCGGTCACCGTCTCGCGCCAGGCGTCGTCCGTCGTGACACCGGCGGTCTGCAGGGCGTCGGCCAGGGCTTGCAGGGTGAGCTTCGCGTCGCCCTGGACGGACGCGGCGCCGAGCCGGTCGCCGTCCGCGGGTCGACGTTGATG
>DASQJO010000144.1:0-4100 GCA_035630955.1 Kineosporiaceae bacterium | reverse complement strand
ACATCACTACGACGCCGGCAACACCCACCACGGGGTGCTGCTGGTCAACAACGACGACGTCGTCGCGCCCGGGACCGGCTTCGAGACGCATCCGCACCGGGACATGGAGATCGTCACCTGGGTGCTCCGCGGCCAGCTCGTCCACCAGGACTCCGAGGGTCACAACGGCGTCATCTATCCCGGGCTCGCGCAACGCATGAGCGCCGGCAAGGGCATCCTGCATTCGGAGAAGAACGACTCGTGGCGACTCACCGGGGCGACCCCGGACGACGAGCCCGTGCACTTCGTGCAGATGTGGGTCGTGCCGGACGAGGGCGGCATCACCCCTGGCTACGAGCAGCTCGAGATCGGCGACGAGCTCATGCGGGCCGGCCTGCACCCTGTCGCGAGCGGCATGGAGAAGTACGCCGAGCACACGGCGATCCACATCAGGAACCGCCACGCGGCGCTGCTGGTGGCCCGCTTGCAGCCCGGTGAGTCCGTGCAGCTGCCGGACGCGCCCTTCGTGCACCTGTTCGTGCCGCGCGGCGCCGTCACCCTGGAGGACACGGGCCGCCTCGACGCCGGGGACGCCGCTCGGATCACGGTCGGCGGCCGGCGGGTCACGGCCGTCGAGCCCGCCGAGGTCCTCGTCTGGGAGATGCACGCCACCCTCGCCTGATCACGGCGGGCGGGCCGGAGCGAGGATGAACGGGTGCGCCGCCTCCTCGCCTACGCCCGGCCGCACACCCGGGCCCTGCTCCTCGGCACCGCGCTCGCCCTGCTCGCCGGGGCGGCGGGCCTCGTGCAGCCCCTGGTGGCCAAGCGGGTCATCGACACCCTCTCGTCCGGTGGCTCCCTGGTCGGGCCGGTGGTCGCGCTCGCCGCGCTCGTGGTCGCCGCCGCCGCGCTCACCGCCGCCAACAGCGCCGTCCTGGGCCGCGCGGCGGAGCGCGTCGTCCGCGACGTGCGAAGGCAGCTGACCCGCCGGATGGTCCGGCTCCGGGTGGACGAGCTCGACCACAGCTCCCCCGGTGACCTGGTCAGCCGCATCACCGCGGACAGCTCGCTGCTGCGCTCCGCCGCCACGACGGCGCTGGTCGACCTCGTCGACGGCTCGCTGCGCTTCGCCGGCGCGCTCATCCTCATGGGCTGGCTCGACCTGCGGCTGCTGGCCGTCTCGACGGCGGTTCTGGTCGGCGTCGCCGTCACCGTCGGCGTCGTCGTGCCGCGCATCCGGGCCGCGCTGCGCGCCGCGCAGGACGCCATCTCCGCGGTGGCCCGCCGCCTCTACCGCACCCTGGGCGCCGCCCGCACCGTCAAGGCGAGCGGCACCGAGGCCGTCGAGCTCGCCCTCGTCGACGACGCCGTCGAGGACGCCTACGCGGCGGGCGTGCGCAGCGTCGGGCTGAACGCGCTCCTCACCGCCGTCACGGGGCTGTCGATCCAGGTGCCCTTTCTCGCCGTCCTCGGCGTCGGCGGCGCGCTGGTCGCCAGCGGTGACCTCCCGGTGTCGACCCTGGTGGCGTTCCTGCTCTACCTCTTCTACCTGATCCAGCCGATCGGCCAGCTCGTCGGCGGCGTGACCACCCTGCAGCAGGGCCTCGCGGCGGTCGACCGCATCGAGGCGGTCGACGCGATGGCGGTCGAGGACGTCCCGCTCACGCCTCCGCCCCCGGCTCCGGCGCCGGCGGGCGCCCTCGGCGTCCGCTTCGAACGGGTCGGCTTCACGTACGCGGGCCGCGACCAGGTGCTCGGCGACGTCACGTTCGACGCCCCCGCGCCGGGCCTGACGGCGGTCGTCGGCCCGTCGGGCGCCGGCAAGACCACCCTGTTCGCCCTGCTCATGCGCTTCTACGAGCTCGACGCCGGACGCATCGAGATCGGCGGGCTGGACGTCTCCACCCTGCCCCTGCACGACCTGCGCCGGCTCATCGGGTACGTCGAGCAGGACGCGCCGGCGCTGGAAGGCACGCTCGGGGAGAACCTCGTGTACGCGGCCCCGTCGGCGACCCCCGCCCAGGTCGCGGAGGTGCTCGCCCGCACCCGGCTCGACGAGCTCGTCGACCGGCTTCCCGACGGCCTCGAGACTCTCGTCGGCACCCGCGGCGTGCTGCTGTCCGGCGGAGAGCGGCAGCGGCTCGCGATCGCCCGCGCCCTGCTGAGGCGGCCCGCGGTGCTGCTGCTCGACGAGGCGACGTCGCAGCTCGACGCCCGCAACGAGGCCGCGCTCCGGGAGGTCGTCGCCGAGGTGGGGCGGACGACGACCGTCCTCGCCGTCGCGCATCGCCTCTCGACGGTGACGGCGGCCGACCGGATCGTCGTCCTCGACCACGGCCACGTGCGCGCGACCGGCACGCACGCCGAGCTCCTCGCCGCCGATGACCTCTACGCCGAACTCGCGGCGACCCAGCTGCTCACCGCCGACCGAGCCGACTGAGCCGGCGGGACGGCGGCCTCCGGGGCCGGCCGGTCAGAGGTCCTCGACGCGCAGCATCCGGATCGCCTCCTGCTGGCGGCGCAGCACCGTGAGGTCGCTGACGCCGAGCGCCCGCGCCACGTCCGCGCGGCTCAGCCCGACGAGCGTCCGGAGCACGAGGACGTCGCGCACGGGCGCGGGCAGGCCCTCGACGGCAGCCGCGAGCCGCACGGGGGACGCCTCCGCGGCGGCGCTCCTGACAGGATCGCGACCATTCCCGGTCGCGGCCAGGGCCTGGTCGACGGCGCGGACGGCGGCGCGGTAGGCCTCGCGATCGAAGGGACCACCGTCGCCGCCCGGCACCTGCGCCACCACCGAGGTCGCGATCCGGTCGGCACACGCCAGGCCCCGGACCGGCCCCAGCCTCGCGCGGCAGTATCGGCGCACGACGCTGCCGGCCGCTGCTCCTCCCGAGGTCCCCGCCACGGCTCTCGACCTCCACCCGATCGACCGATGCCCTCATCACGCATTCGGAGCGCGGCCGGCCCAGGTTGGGTCGCAGTTTTCTCGGGGGGAGAAGCGGTCAGCCGGCCAGGGTGCGAGCCCGGGCGACGATGTCGTCGAGCATGGCCTCGGTCAGCCTGCCGGTGAAGGTGTTCTGCTGGCTGACGTGGTAGGCGGCCAGCAGGGTAACCGGAGGTCCCGAGGGCCGGGCCAGGCGCACGGCGGCGCCGTGCGCGAACCGGGGCCGGGGCTGCGGGACCGACCAGCCGAGCCGCACGGCCGCCGTCAGGAACACGTCCCACGCGAACCCGCCCAGAGCCAGGACGACGCGCAGCGTGGGCTCGACCAGCGCGACCTCGCGGTCGAACCACGGCGCGCAGGTGTCGCGCTCGGCGGGCGTCGGCCGGTTGGCCGGCGGGGCGCAGCGCACCGGCGCCGCCATCCGGGCGCCGACCAGGCGCTGGCCGTCGGCGGCGTGCACGCTGTGCGGCTGCGTCGCGAGACCGGCGCGGTGCAGCGCGGCGAAGATCCAGTCGCCGGAGCGATCGCCGGTGAAGATCCGCCCGGTCCGATTGCCGCCCTGAGCGGCGGGGGCGAGGCCGACGACGAGCAGCCAGGCCTGCTCGTCGCCCCAGCCCGGCACCGGGCGTCCCCAGTAGGGCTCGGCGGCGAACGACCGCCGCTTGGTGACGGCGACCTCCTCACGCCACGCGACCAGGCGCGGGCAGGCCCGGCAGACCCCGACCCGCGCCTCGAGCTCCGCGAGGTCCGGTGCCGCGGCGGCGAGGCGGAGGACGTCGTCCCGTGCGTGCGCGACGGGCGTGTCCGTGGCGGACGGGTCGCCGGGCCAGCCCGTGCCCGGCGGCACCGGTGACGCGAACAGGTCCCCGGTGGCCGGGTGCGGGAGGAGTGCGGACAGGCTCAGCCCAGGTGCTCGTGGAGGAACGTCACCGTGCGCTCCCAGGCCTCGTCCGACGCCGCGGGGTCGTGCACCTCGGGCCGGTGGTCGTTGAAGAACGCGTGGTGGGTGCCGGGGTAGTCGTGGACCTCGACCGTGCCACCCGCCTGCTCGATCGCGGTGATCGCGGTCTGGATGCCGGGCGCCTCCGACAGGCCGTCCTCCTCGTCGCAGTGGATCAGCGCGGCCTTGCCGGCGTAGCTGCCCCAGGACGGGTTCATCCGCTCCCACGGGACGGCG
>DASQJO010000143.1:0-3006 GCA_035630955.1 Kineosporiaceae bacterium | reverse complement strand
GGGCTCCGCACGCTCGCGCAGGTGCCCGGGCTGCACGAGCGGTCCGCCCTGGAGTCCGCGCTGACCAAGCTGTCCGCTGCGGCGGGGGACGCCGGGGCGGTGGCCTCCGCGGTGTCGGCGACGCTGGCGCCGAGCGCGCAGGAGAGCGTGCTCGCCGCCGCGCGCGACGCCTTGCGGCGGCACCGCCGGCTCCACCTGCGCTATCTCGTGCCGAGCCGGGACGAGGCCACCGAGCGGGACGTCGACCCGATGCGCGTGCTCAACGTCGGGGACCGCTGGTACCTGGAGGGCTGGTGCCACCGGTCGGAGGCCGTCCGGCTGTTCCGGCTCGACCGGATCGTCACGATCGACGTCCTGGCCGTCGACGGAACCCCGCCTCGCGACGCCGTGGGCAGGGACGCCGACGAGCGGCTCTTCACGCCGTCGCCGGAGGACGTCGTCGTCACCATCGACCTCGAGCCCGAGGCGCACTGGGTGGCGACGTACTACCCGGTGGAGAACGTCGTCGACCTCGGCGACGGACGGCTCCGGGTCACCCTGCGGGCGGCGTCACCCGACTGGGTCCCCCGGATGGCCCTGCGCATGGGGGGTGCGCTGCGCGTCGTGACCCCCGGCGAGCTGGCCGAGGAGGTCCGCTCCCGGGCCGTGGCGGCGCTGGCGGCCTACCCCGAAGCCTCACCGAACGGCTGACCCTCGGGTCTTCGTGTCCTGCCCGCACACCTACTCCATCGGTGTCAAGATGCTAGGGCGAGTCACAGAGAGTACTCATGTGCTTGCTCAAAGCGACCGATCGGCGGGGTAAGCAGATCCTCGTCGAGCCGGTGCGGCCTCGGACGAGATCAGGCGCGCGGGAGGTGCCCCGACCCATGACGACCATCAAGGCGTCCTGCCCTACCTGTGGTGACGTCGAACTCACCGCTCACCAGGTCCGACTCGTCGTGTGCTCGGTGAGGACGTGGTCGTACTACGCCTTCTCGTGCGCCTCCTGCCTGGAGGAGGTCCGCAAGCCCGCGGGCCGGGACGTCGTGGCCCTGCTCATCTCGGGCGGCGTCGTCGCCGAGCCCTGGGCGGTGCCGGCGGAGGCGCTGGAGCGGCACGACGGGCCTGCGCTGGGCTACGACGACGTGCTCGACTTCGCGCTCTGGCTCGACCGCGCCGACCTCGTCGCGGCCGCCGCCGCCCCCCGGCACGGCCGGCACGTGGCCGGCGACGACCTGGACGTCTCCCAGCCCCGCTCCTGAGCTCCACGCCGGCGCCGCGGGGCAGTAGCCTGACCGCCGTGTCCTGGTGGTTGCTGGTCGCCGGCTGGCTGGTCCTCCTGATCCTCGCCCTGGGCCTGGTGGCCCTCGTCGGTCTGCGTGTCTTCCGCCAGTTCCGGGCGCTGCTGGCCGAGGTCGGGGCCGCCACCGACGTCCTGACCGCGGCGGCCGAGGGCCGGTCGTCCGCGTCGGACCCGGCGTCCTCACCCGCTCGCCGGACGCCCTGAGGGCGCTGGGGCACGCCGGCGGCGGCAGGACGTACCATGGCGGGAGCCGTCGGATCCGTCGAGAGGACGTCCCTTCATGTTCCGAGCGCTGGAGCCCTGGCACCTGATCATCCTGGTGCTCGTCGTCGTCCTGCTGTTCGGCGGCCGCCGGCTGCCGGACGCCGCGCGCGGACTCGGCCGTTCCCTGCGGATCTTCAAGTCCGAGGTGAAGCAGATGCAGGAGGACGACCCCCGTCCCGCCGCCAAGCGGCCGACCGATCCGATCGAGGGGCCGATCGAGGGCCCGTACGAGGGCCGCGTCGTCGAGGAGCCGCGCCGGGCGTCCACCCCCGGTGAGCCGCGCGACCTCTGACACCTGCGATGGCCGCCCCCCTGCGGCGGCGCCCCAGGGATCCCGAGGGGCGCATGCCCCTCCGCGAGCACCTGCGTGAGCTGAGGAACCGCCTGCTCAAGGCGGGCCTCGCCATCGCGGTCGGTGCCGTCGTCGGCTGGTTTCTCTACAACCCGCTCTTCGAGGCGCTGATCCGCCCCATCCTCGACCTCGCCAACAAGCGCGCCGGGGCGGACGCGAAGGTGATCCTCCCGCAGGTCGCGACCGCCTTCAATCTGCAGCTCAAGCTGAGCTTCTACATCGGCGTCGTGGTGTCCAGCCCGGTGTGGCTCTACCAGCTCTGGGCCTTCATCGTCCCGGGTCTCACCAAGCGCGAGAAGCGCTACGCCATGGGGTTCGTCGCCGTCGCGGTGCCGCTCTTCCTCGCCGGCATCACCCTGGCGTGGTTCGTCCTGCCCAACGCCGTGACGTTCCTGACGGAGTTCACCCCGAAGGGCGCCGCCAACTACATCAACGCCGACGACTACCTGACCTTCGTCACGCGCATCATGCTGGCGTTCGGCATCGCCTTCGTGACGCCGCTGCTGCTCGTGGCGCTCAACATGGTGGGGATCCTCCCCGCGAGGTCGCTGGCCAAGGGCTGGCGCATCGCGGTGTTCCTCTGCTTCCTGTTCGCCGCCGTCGCCTCCCCGACGCCGGACGCGGGCTCGATGCTGGCCCTCGCGTTCCCCATGGTCGGACTGTTCATGATCGCGGTGGGCATCGCCTTCCTCAACGACCGCCGCAAGGCGCGCCGCGCCGCGGCCGAGGGCTGGGGGGACCTCTCGGACGACGAGGCGTCCCCGCTGGACGACGACGACGCCTTCAACTCCTACGACGACGAGGTGGACGCGCCGGCCTCCGACCGGCCCGCACATCCGTGAGACCGCGCGTCGCCTTCGCGGGAAACCCCCGTTCAGGCGCCGGGCGTGGTCGCCACGCGGCCGAGGTCGTCCTCCCCGTCCTCGCTGCGACGGCGGACGTCGAGGACGTGACAGGGCCGGACGCCGCCGTGAGCGCCGCCAAGCTGCGGGCCGCCGTCGAGGGCGGTGTCGACGCCGTCGTCGTCAGCGGCGGCGACGGGATGGTCAACCTCGCCGTCAACGCGGTCGCCGGCACCGGCACGCCGCTCGGGATCGTGGCCGCGGGA
>DASQJO010000142.1:0-6723 GCA_035630955.1 Kineosporiaceae bacterium | reverse complement strand
GAAGGAGATACCGACATGACCAGCACCATCACCCGCGTCAACGAGGCGATCCGGCGGTCCGCCGAGCGTCGCCGCACCATCCGCCGGCTCGAGGACGAGCTGGCATCCTTCCGCTCGCCGGCCGAGCGCGCCGAGCTCGAGGCTCTCCTCGAGCGGCACGACACCAGCGTGGCGGACCTGCTGAAGCAGGCCCGGGCAGCCGCCTGAGCCCGTCAGGAGTCCCTCGGCAGGACTGACATCCGAGCCGGTCGCAACGGTGCGACCGGCTCGCGCATTTTGCCGCGTCGTCGTTCAGGAGACGTCGGCCGCGATCTGCGCGCACGTCCCGATCCGGACGTCGCCGCGCTCGAGGATCCCGCGGACGAAGCGCTCGAGCATCGGCAGGCGCCCGGGCCGTCCGATGATCTGCGGGTGCAGCGCGAGCACGCAGAGGCCGCCGAGCGCGTGCAGCCCGTCCGCCTCCTCCTGCCAGATCTGGAGCACCTCCCGCGCCGAGCGGATCGTCTTCGTCCAGTCGCCGTTGCTGAACCAGAAGTGCGGCGCGTCGTCGAGGATCCACTGCACCGGCAGCTCCACCACCCCGCCGGTGTGCCGGTAGGGGCGGACGTCGTCCATGAGGTTCGAGGAGTACGCGATGCCGTGCGACCGGAGGATGTCCATCGTCGCGGGGCTGAAGTCCCAGGCTGGCGACCGGTAGCCCGCGACGTCGGCGCCGAACCCGCGCAGCGTCTCCAGGGCGAGTGCGAACTCGCTCGCCTCCTGCTCGGGGTCCATCCGGCCCGGGTGCGTGTGCGTCCAGCCGTGGTGGGCGAGCTCGTGCCCCGCCGCGACGATCTGCCGCACCCGCTCGGGGTACCGCTCGGCCACCCGCCCGGGCACGAAGAACGTCGCGGGCACCTGGAGCCGGTCCAGCACGTCCAACAGGAGCGGGACGGCGACCTTGGCCCCGTAGGTGCCCTGGGAGAGCACGCCGGGGCGGCGGGCGTTCGCCGGGTCGGCCCCGATCCAGACCTCCTCGGCGTCGAGGTCGAAGGTCAGGGCGAACGCGCTGCGGAGCCCCCGGCGCCAGCGCTCGGGGTCGGGGTGGTCGGTCGGCATCGGGCCATCCTGGCCCAGCGGGCCGGTATCAGGCCTCGGGCACCAGGTCGCGGGGGTCGGTGTTGGCGCCGCAGACGACGACGGCCACGCGCTCGCCGGGCGCGGGCCGGTAGGCGCCCGAGGTCAGGGCCGCCACCGCAGTCGCGCCGCCCGCCTCCGCGGCGATCCGGACGTCGTCCCACAGGCGCTGGCGGGCGTCGAGGATGGCGGCGTCCGGGACGAGAACGGGCAGGACCCCGGCCGCGACGACGGAGCGGAACGACGTCGTCCCGAGCCGGCGCGCGCCGAGCGAGTCGGACGCGACGCCGCTGACGTCGACGTCCACCGGCGCGCCGTGCTCGACGGCGGCCGCGAGCGTGGGGATCCGCTCGGGCTCGACGGAGACGACCCGGGCGCGGCGTCCGTACCAGGAGGCGATGCCGCCGACGAGTCCGCCGCCGCCGCAGGCGACGAGCACGGTGTCGACGTCCGGCCGCTGCTCCTCGAGCTCCCGGGCCACCGTGCCCTGACCGGCGACGGTGGCCGTGCCCTCGTAGGCGTGGACGACGAGGGCGCCGGTCTCCCGCGCGCGTTCGGCGCTGGCGGCGTACGCGTCGGCGTAGTAGTCGCCCCCGACGACGACCCGGACGCCGTAGGAGCGCAGCCGCGCCACCTTGACCGCGGAGGACGCCGTCGGGACGAAGACCTCGGCGGGCACACCCAGCGTGCGGGCGACGTGCGCGACGGCGAGCCCGTGGTTCCCGCCGGACGCGGCGACCAGGCCGGCGTCGGGCACCTGCGCGGACAGGACGCGGTTGAACGCGCCGCGCGGCTTGAACGACCCCGTGTGCTGCAGGAGCTCCAGCTTCAGCACGAGGTCGCGGTCCAGCCCGAGCGCACCGGCGTCCAGGTCGATCACCGGGGTCCGGCGGATCCGGCGCGAGATCCGGGCGGCGGCGGCGTCGATGTCGGTGCGGTCGGGGGGTCGGTCGTCCATGCGGCCATCCTTCCTCGCGTCTGCGCAGGCGGTTCGAGGGCCCTTGACCGGTTCGGGTGGGCGAACCGATGGCGTGGCACGATGTCACCGGCACGGGGGCGACGGATCTGCTCACGCGAAGGTGGTCATGCTCCACCCACGGACCGACGACCGGGGCGCGGTCGCGCTGGCCGTCGCCCTCATGACCACTCTCCTGGTCGGGCTGGCGGCGCTCGTCGTCGACCTCGGCATGGCCCGCGACGAGCAGCGGGCGGCGCAGAACGCGGCGGACGCCGCCGCCCTCGCCGCCGCGCAGCGGCTGGCGAACGCCATCGTCCCGGAGAACGTCACCAACGGGGACATCGCCGCGGCGCGCGCCGTGGCGGACGGCTACGTGACCGCGAACGGCTGGGACTCCGGGATCGGGACGTTCCAGGTGGACGCGGTCGCTCAGACCGTCACCGTGGGGCTGGTGCCGGTCCGCAGCCCCCGGATCTTCGCCGGCGCCCTCGGGATGGGGACGCCGATGGTCGGCGCGACGGCCCAGGCGACGTGGAACGGCGCGACGGCCGCGTGTGCCCTGTGCGTCCTCGGGTCGGTGGTGAGCCGCAACGGCCAGATCGCCACGAGCTCGGGCAGCGTCCTCATCGGCGGCAGCCTCGACCTGCTGCCCAACGGCAGCGTGACGGCGACCGGCGGGGTCGTGGCCGTCGTCGGATCGGTGACCGGCGCGGGCCGGCTGACGCCCTCGCCGCCCGCGACCATCTCGGCGGTCACGGACCCGTACGCCACCCAGCCCGCGCTCCCCCCGGTGGCACGTCCGCTGGGCGCCGCCACCGCCGCCGCCACCGGCCCGACGTGCAACCCCGGCACCTACACGGACGTGTCCGCCTGCCGGACCTTCACCTCGGGCGTCTACGTGCTCACCGGCGGCACGCGCTTCAGCGGCATTGCCGCGATCAATGCGAGCAGCGGGGTCTTCTTCTACGTCACCTGCCAGACCCCCGGGAGCAACCCGGTGAGCACCGGGTGCCGTACCGGCGGTCAGGCCGGCGGCTCCCTCGACTTCGCCGGCACCGCCGCGGGGACGATCACCGCGCTCACCGACCCCGCCTACCGGGGCCTGGCCATCGCCTACGACCGGAACAACACCTCCCCGCTCTCGCTCGTCGGGAACCCGAACCTGATCGTGAACGGCGGCGTCTACGCGAAGTCGGCGGCGCTGACGAACAGCGGCGCCGGTCCTGCCACGGTCAACGGCACGGTGGTCGTGGGGTCCGTGACGTTCAGCGGGGTCCCCTCGCAGATCACCGTGAACGGTGCCGCCGCCACCGCCCCGCGCGGGCCGATGCTCGTCCACCTCACCCAGTAGGCGGCGCCCCAGCCCTGGGGGAGCCGACGCGCTCCCAGAGGTCGTTCTCGGTGTAGAAATCGACGAGGGCGTCGAGCTCGACGGCCGCCGCCTCGGCCGGACCGGTCGCGGGGCCCGACACCCACCAGTCCGCTCCCGGTAGACCGGCGGAGAGGTAGGCACGCGTGCCGGGGACGTAGACCGCATGCCGGTCCCGCGGCCGGGCCACGACCATGCCGTGGGCCGGCTCCCAAAGCGTGACCTCGTCGCCGTCGGCGTCCAGGACCACGGCGTCGAACCAGCGCCAGAGGACGGCCTCGTCGCCGCGCTCGATCGTGGCCACGGCGACGAGGTGGCCGGGTGACACGCGTTCGGCTCGGGGCGAGGGGAAGGTCGAGGCGAAGCCGACGACCCTGCGCCGGCCCTCGGCGAACACCGTGCAGGCGTCCTCCGTCGCCCCCAGCACGACGGCGACGTCGAGTCGGCGGACGGTCCCGTCCGGGGAGAGAGTCACCCGGCCATCCTTCCCCGTGTATCAGCCGCCGGTGGCGGGACTCCTGCAGCTGACCGACACGTGGGACCGCGATGGGGAGACCGGGATGCCGCAGAACGTCGAGATCGTCGTCGAGCCGTACGAGGAGGAGCAGGCGGGGCGGTTCGCGCGTCGGCGCGACGCGCTCGCAGAGCACGACCGGGTACGGGAGTACCTGGGCGACCTCGACCCCTCGACCGTGCAGGTCCTGGGACCGCACCTGCCCGAGCGCAAGGGGGACGAGTCCTCCCCGTTCGTGGCCACCGTGTTCGACCCGCGGGAGAACCGCGCCGTCGAGGTCCGCGGCCGGCTCGACAGCGGCGACGTCGAGCTGGTGTCGTCGTCCTTCCGGCCCAATCCGACCGCCGAGGAGCTGCGCGCCGCCGCCGAGATCCTCCGCGCCGACGAACAGTTCGCCGACCTGCGGAACCGCGACGACGTCGTGGTCTACCAGCCGATGCCACCGACGTCGGACGTCGAGCGCGACGACGGCACGAGCGTGCGGAGGATCGGGCTCGGCGTCCTCGACCCGCAGGCCCCGGTGCCGCACCGGTACGCCGCGGTGGACGTCCTGAACCGGGCGGTGGAATGGGACCCGGGCTGGTTCGACTCCTTGGACGGCGACTGCGAGTCGAGCCTCCCGGTCGGCGTCGAGTCCCTGCCCGACGCCGGCGGACGGGACTCCGTCCGGGTCAGGGTCCTGCGAGCCGGCGAGGAACTCTGGAACCTCGTCGTGGTCCGCCCCCGCGCGTCCGCGCCCACCCACTTCGGCAAGGGCTCCGGCGTCGAGCTCAGGTTCGTCACCTACCGCGGGCGGCTCGTCCTGTGGCAGGCGCACGTCCCGATCCTCAACGTCCTCTACGACGACGGGGTCACCTACCGCGACTGGCAGAACCAGGAGACGCCGTTCCTGGCCGACGGCGTCGACCCGGTCGGCCCGGGCTGGCGGGTCTGCACCTCACCGCCCGCCACCATCCTGGAGTCGGGCACGGACGCCGGGAACTTCCAGGGCGTCGCGCTGCACTACGAGGACGGCGAGCTGCGGATCGTCAGCGAGGTCCAGGCGGGCTGGTACCGGTACATGTCCGACTGGCGGCTGCGCGACGACGGCACCATCGCCCCTCGGTTCGGGTTCGCGGGAACCCGCAACCCGCGCACGTGCATGCGCCATCAGCACCACGTCTACTGGCGCCTGGACTTCGACATCGAGGGCGCCGGCAACGACGTCGTCGAGGAACGGGGACTCGTCTTCCCCGGACACCCCCTGTGGTGGCGGCTCACCCGGGAGACCAAGCGCGTGCGATCGTTCTTGGCCCGCCGCTGGCGCGTCCTCGACGGCGGGACCGGCCGCGGCTACAGCATCACTCCCGGCCCGGCCGACGGGACCGCCGACAGCTACGGCGTCGCGGACCTGTGGTTCCTTCGTTACCACGGCAACGAACTCGACGACGGCGTCAACACCGTCGGCGGTACGCCTGCGGACACCCGGTGCCGCCTCGACCAGTACCTCACCGGCGAGAGCATCGACGGGACGGACGTCGTCGTCTGGTACGCCGGGCACTTCATCCACGACGAGGAGCACCCCTCACCCCACCAGGGCCACATCGTCGGTCCCGAGCTCCGCCCGATCAACTGGTGAGAGTCAGCACCGGGCAAGGCTCCTCTCGGAACGGTCGCGGCTGCCGGCGCGGGCTCTGCACCCGCGCCGGCAGCCGCGATGGGATCCTCAGTGGTGATGGGTGTGTGGCGTGCCGCCGGCGACGCGGCGCGGGACTGCTGCGAGGGTGACGACGACGAGCGCCGCCGCGACCCCGACGACGACCAGGAAGGCCGTGTGCACGGTGTCGACGAGCCCGGCGTCGGTGAGCAGCCCGCCGCCGACGGCCGAGAGGGTGGCCACGCCGAGCGCGGCACCGACCTCGTGACCCGTCATCATCAGCCCACCGGCGAGGCCGGACCGGTCCGCCGTGACCTCGCTCGTCGCGGCGACCGAGATGGCGACGAACATCGGCCCGGTACCGGCGCCGAGCAGCAGCAGCCCGGGCAGGACGTCGGCGACGTAGGACGTGCCGCCCGCCGACGTGGCGAGCACGAGCGCGCCGGCTGCCATCACGACGAGCCCGACAGTGATCATCAGCTTCGGTCCGACGTGGGCGAGGAGCCTCGAGGCGAGAGCGGCGGTGAGCGTGATCACCCCGGCGAGGGGAAGGAACTCCAGGCCGGCGACCATGGCCGAGGCACCGGTGATGCGCTGCAGGTACAGCGACGTCAGGAAGATCGCGCCGACGACGACCCCGGTGACGCCGGCCATGACGGTCGACGCCGAGACGAGGGAGCGCATCCGCCAGGTGTCGCCGGGGACGAGTGGCGCAGAGGACCGCCGCTCGATCAGGGCGAACCCGGCGAGGAGCGCCGCGGACACGGCCACCAGCGCGACGGTGCGCATCGACGCCCAGCCGTGCTCGCGGGTGCTCTCGATGGTGTAGACGAGCACGAGCAGGCCGCTGACGAGAGCGGCGGCGCCGGGGACGTCGAGCCGGCCTCGCGCACGGGCGGGGCGAGCGTCCGTCGGCACGGAGCGCAGGGTGCCGACGAGGACGGCGACGCCGATCGGCACGTTGATGAAGAAGACAGCCTGCCAGCCGAGCCAGGAGGTGAGCGCGCCGCCGAACAGCACGCCGACCGCGATCCCGCTGCTCCCGATCGCACCCCAGACGGACAGGGCGGCGGCGCGCTGCCTGCCCGCGTAGGTGGTCATGATGACGGACAGGGCGGCGGGCGTGAGCA